>JAEKLU010000135.1 GCA_019509685.1 Mesorhizobium sp.
CATTGTTGCGCAGCTGGCGAACATTGCCTGGCCAATTGTGGGCCTGCAGCACGGCGAGCGCGTCATCGCCGATACGGCGTGGCCTGATGCCGGCCTGTCGGGCGATCTGCTTCATGAAATTGTCGACGAGATAGGGAATGTCCTCGCGCCGCTCGGCGAGCCCCGGCACGATGACCGGAACCACCGCCAGACGATGGTAGAGATCCTCGCGGAAGCGGCCGTCGGCGATCATCGCCTCAAGGTTCTGCGAGGTGGACGAGATGATGCGGACGTCGACCTTGACGCGCTTGGTGCCGCCTACCCGCTCGAACTGCTGCTCGACCAGCACGCGCAGGATCTTGTTCTGCGTCTCGCGCGGCATGTCGGCCACTTCGTCGATGTAGAGGATGCCGCGATGCGCCTCTTCCAACGCGCCGACCTTGCGCTCGGTGCCGTTCGATTCGGTGCCGAACAGCTCGATCTCCATGCGTTCGGGCGTGATGGTGGCCGCGCTCAGCGTGACGAACGGGCTGCCCTTGCGCGACGATAGCGTGTGGATGGCGCGTGCCGTCAGCTCCTTGCCGGAGCCGGATGGGCCGACGATCATGACGCGGCTGTTGGTCGGCGCGACGCGCTCGATGGTCTGGCGCAACTGGCTCATCGCCGACGACATGCCGATCAGGTCGAAGGTCTCGCCGCTGCGCTGCTTGAGGTCGGAGACCTCGCGCCGCAGCTTGGAGGTCTCGAGCGCGCGCTCGGCGACCAGGATGAGGCGATCGGCCTTGAACGGCTTTTCGATGAAATCATAGGCGCCGCGGCGGATGGCCGAGACGGCCGTTTCGATGTTGCCGTGACCGGAGATCATCACCACCGGCATGCTGGGGTGCATGGTCTTGATCTCGTCGAGCAGCGCCAGGCCGTCGAGGCGTGAGCCCTGCAGCCAGATATCGAGGAAAATCAAGCGCGGCGCGCGATCGGCAATCGCCGCCAGCGCGCTGTCGGCATCGTGTGCCGTGCGGGTTTCGTGACCCTCGTCGCTCAAAATACCGGCGACGAGCTCGCGGATGTCTTCCTCGTCATCGACGATGAGAATGTCAGACGCCATTACCGACCTTTTCAGTTTCTCGTTCGTGTTCGCTTCGACCTTCACCGCGTGGCGGCGCGGCAATGACCGTCGCCGGCGGCAGGATGATCGAGATCATCGCGCCGCGGCCACCGTGGAAATCCGACGGCGCGTCATGCAATTCGAGACGGCCGCCATGGTCCTCCACGATCTTCTTGACGATAGCGAGACCGAGCCCTGTGCCCTTCTCGCGTGTCGTCATATAGGGCTCGAGCAGCCTTTGGCGATTCTCACGCGGCAGGCCCTTGCCGTTGTCGATAACATCGATTCGTATGGCGCCATCTTGGCGCCCGGCTTGAATCCGGATTGTGCCGTCCGAGCGGTCTTCCGCATCAAGTCCGTCGATCGCCTCGGCGGCGTTCTTGATGATGTTGCCGAAGGCCTGCGCCATCAGGCGGCTGTCGAACGTGCCCTTGAGCGGCTCGTTGCCGAAATCGCGCTGGAAAGCGATGTCCGAGCGGCTGACTTCAACCAGGAAAGAGGCCTCGCGCAACGATTCGCGCAGGTCGATGGCTTTCATCTCAGGCTTGGGCATGCGGGCGAAGGCCGAAAATTCGTCGACCATGCGGCCGATATCCTCGACCTGGCGGATGATGGTGTCGGTGCACTGATCGAAGACCTCGCGGTCCTCGGTGATGACCTTGCCGTAGCGGCGCTTGATGCGCTCGGCGGAGAGCTGGATCGGCGTCAGCGGGTTCTTGATCTCATGCGCGATACGCCGTGCCACGTCCGCCCAAGCCGACGAGCGTTGCGCCTGGACGAGATCGGTGATGTCGTCGACGGTGACGACATAGGATTTCTCCTCCGAACCGTCGTCGCCAGCCTCGACGGTGATCTGGACATTGAAGGTCCGCTCAACACCGGTGCGGAAGAAGGTCACCTGCTCGCGATAGACCGGCTTGCCGGATTGCCGGCCGATTTCGAAGACGCGACCGACATGCGGCAGGATCGTCGACAGGTTTTGGCCGAGCGCGGCGCTGGCCGATATCCCCATCATGGTTTCGGCGGAGCGGTTGACGATGGTGACGATGCCGAAGGGGTCGACGCCGATGACGCCGGCCGTGACGCCGGCCAGCACCGCCTCGGAGAAACGCCGGCGCTCGTCGATCAGATCCTTGGCCGAGAGCAGCTCGTTGCGCTGCGATTTCAGCTCCAGGATCATGTTGTTGAAGGTCTCGCCGAGCGAGGCGACGTCGCCATCTGAATGACGCACCGCGACGGCAACGTCGAGGTTGCCGGTCGCCACCTCATCGGCGGCGCCGATCAACTGCCGGATCGGCCGCACCAGACGATCGGCGACCGCAATGCCGGTCCAGATCGCCGATAGAATAATGATCAGCGTAAGCGACAGATAAGGCAGCGCGAACGCCACTTGCGACGTGCGACGGTTATCCTCGAGATTGCGGTATTCGTCGGTGTTGGCCCTGACGATCTGGCGCGCCTTGATCACGTCGGGGTCGACCAGGCGGATCGTGTAGAGATAGAGCCCTTCGATCTCGCGCAGCTTGATGATCGCGCCCATGATGTTGCGCGTCTTCGGCTCGATCAGCACCGGCTTGCCGTCCGCGGCCGTCTCGACCGCGCCCGACGGCGGGTCGGGCATCTTGAAGTCGGCATCGGTCTGGGCGTTCATCACGAACGAGCCGTCCGACTTGACCAGGGCCGCATGCGCCAGTCCGCGACCGACGGCTTCCTTGTTCATCAAATCGAGAAAACCGCCCCGGTCGAGGCCCCAGAGCGTGCGCGAAGCGTCGAGATCATAGGCCATCGACAGCGTCGTGCCCTGAAGATTGCGCGCATTCTCCTGGACATAGGCGTCAGCGATCGACAACGACGAGTTGACGATCGCCTTGGTGCGGAGCTCGAACCAGCGATCGAGGCCGATATCGAGCGTGATCGAGGCGATGATCGCCACCATGATCGCCGGAATCGCTGCGACCAGCGCGAACATCGCAACAATGCGCACATGTAGCCGCGAGGCGGCCCTGCCATGCCTGCGCGCCATGACGATGCGATGGACTTCGCGGGCCACCAGCGCGATCAGGAACAGGACGAACACGGCGTTGGCGGCGATCAGCGCCAAAGTGGTGTCGGCGGTCGGCGCGATCGGTGTTG
The DNA here is from genome assembly GCA_019509685.1 of Mesorhizobium sp. Next base: position 3,218 of record JAEKLU010000135.1, read on the forward strand.
CGCCGACCAGAATCGCGAACGAGATCGCGGCCGTGATCATTGCTCCAGCAATCGCGACCACCCCGGGCAGCGCCAGCAGCCGGCGGCCGTCGCGCGTGCCGGCCTGGCTGAAAAGCGGTTGGGTCAGGATCGGAGCCTCAGCTGCCATGTCGCTGTACAGAGTCGGTCATTGGGTCGGATGTATGCAACGCATTGTGGCGATTATGCAACAAGTGTGGCCGTGAGGAAAATCTTTCCCCCGATCAATTCACCGACAGGACGAGAAGACGCAAACGGGGTGGACACAAGGTTGACCCGGCGAGGCATCCTAAGCCGTTGTTATATACCATCTTTTCCAACCGCAGCGCATTTGTGCCGCGCGCATCAAGGCTGCCGGGTGGATTTGTAGACGTTGACGCCAAGTTCGCGAATTTTCTTGCGCAGCGTGTTGCGGTTGAGACCCAGCAGCTCGGCCGCCTTGATCTGGTTGCCGCGCGTTGCCGTCATCGAGGCCAGCACAAGCGGGAATTCGACCTCGGCAAGGATACGCTGGTAGAGCCCGGCCGGCGGCAGGTCGCCGGCGAAAGATGCAAAATAGCGCTGCAGGAAATGCTCGACCGCCTGGCCGATCGACAGATCGTCGGGAATAAGCGGGCCGCCGCCGGGAACAACCGGCCTGTCGCCGGTCTTCAATTCGGAATCGATAATCTCGGACGATATCTCGTCCTGGGAGTAAAGGGCCGCCAGCCGGCGCACCAGGTTTTCCAACTCGCGCACATTGCCCGGCCAGGGATAGCGCTTCATCAATTCGATGCCGCCCGCCGAAATGCGCTTGGTCTGCAAGCCCTCACTGGCGCCCTGCTTGAAGAAATGCCGCACCAGGTCGGGAATGTCCTCGGAGCGCTCGCGCAGCGCCGGCAGCCGCAACGGCACGACGTTCAGGCGGTAGAACAGATCCTCGCGGAACAGGCCCTGGTTGATCAGCGTCCTGAGATCCTTGTTGGTGGCGGCGACGATGCGCACATCCGTCTTGATCGGCGTGCGGCCACCGACAGTGGTGTATTCGCCCTGCTGCAGCACACGCAGCAGGCGGGTTTGCGCTTCCATCGGCATGTCGCCGATCTCGTCGAGGAACAGCGTGCCGCCCTCGGCCTGCTCGAAGCGGCCGGTGGAGCGATTCTGCGCCCCGGTGAAGGCGCCTTTCTCGTGGCCGAACAGTTCCGATTCGATGAGGTCGCGCGGGATCGCCGCCATGTTGATCGCAACGAAGGGACCGCCGCGGCGGCGGCCATATTCGTGCAGCGCGCGCGCCACCAGCTCCTTGCCGGTGCCGGATTCGCCTGAAATCATCACCGTCAGATCGGTCTGCATCATGCGCGCCAGCATGCGGTAGATGTCCTGCATGGCGGCGGAACGGCCGACCAGCGGCATGGCGTCAGGCTGCTCGTCGGCACGGGAATCGAGCTTGGGCCGTTTCGGCTCGGCCAGCGCCCGGTTGACGATGCTGAGCAGTTCGGTCAGATCGAAAGGCTTGGGCAGATATTCGTATGCGCCGGTCTCCGAAGCGCGGATCGCCGTCATGAAGGTGTTCTGCGCGCTCATGACGATGACCGGCAGCTCAGGGCGCGCTTTCTTGATGCGCGGCAGCATGTCGAAGGCGTTCTCGTCCGGCATCACCACATCGGTGATGACGAGGTCGCCCTCGCCGGCCGCCACCCAGCGCCACAGCGTCGAGGCGTTCGAGGTGACGCGCACCTCGTGGCCGACGCGCGACAGCGCCTGGTTGAGCACGGTGCGGATGGCCGCGTCATCGTCAGCGACCAGAATATTGCCGCGAACGGTCATTGGCGGTCTCCTTCAGTTTCGTCGCCGAGGCCGGGTGGGTTGGCCTTCCAGGCCGGCATCAAGACGCGGAAATTGGTGCCGCGCGGCGTCGAATCGCATTCGATGACGCCGCCGTGCTCGCCAACGATCTTGGCGACCAGCGCCAGGCCGAGGCCCGAGCCGTTCGGCTTGGTGGTGATGAACGGATCGAACAGGATCGGCAGGATGTCCTCGGAGACGCCGGGACCGTTGTCATGCACGCAAAACTCAAGCGGCAGCGAGACGCGATCCTGCGTTCCCGGTACCGAAACGCGGATGCCGGGCCGGAAAGCCGTCGACAGGACGATCTCGCCCTGCGGGTCGGCGCCGATCGCCTCGGCGGCATTCTTGACCAGGTTGAGGAACACCTGGATCAGCTGGTCGCGGTTGGCGAAGACTGGAGGAAGCGATGGATCATATTCCTCCAAGATCTTGATCCGCTTGGCAAAACCATTCTTGGCGATCGCCTTCACATGATCGAGCACGACATGGATGTTGACGGGATAGCGCTCGATCGGGCGCTCGTCGGAAAACACTTCCATGCGATCGACCAGCGAGACGATGCGGTCGGTCTCGTCGGTGATCAGGCGGGTGAGCGCGCGATCCTCGTCGGAGGCGGAGAGCTCGAGGAGCTGGGCGGCGCCGCGGATGCCGGAAAGCGGGTTCTTGATCTCATGCGCGAGCATGGCGGCAAGGCCGGTGACGGAACGCGCGGCACCGCGATGCGTCATCTGGCGATCGATCTTGTCGGCCATCGAGCGTTCCTGGAACATCACCACGACGGAACCCGGAAACTCCGGCACCGGCGCGACGTAGAGATCGACCATCTTCTCGATGCCGAGGCGCGGCGAGGAGACGTCGACGCGGTATTCGTTGACCGGCGCGCGGCGCTCGCGCACCTGGTCGACCAGCGTCAGCAGCGGGCTGCCGAACGGCACCAGCTTGGACAGCGTGTTGCGGGCAAGCATGTTCGCGCTGGAGCGGAAGAAATCCTCGGCATCCGCGTTGGCGAAGATGATGAAGCCGTCCAGATCGACCATGATCACCGGCCGGCGAATGGTGTTGAGCACGATGTTGGCGGCATCCGCCATATCGTTTGGCTGCGGGACGTTGGCCTTCATGCCGCGCTCCGCATTGCAAGCGTTGCCGCCCCTTGCGAAAATGTTCGACGCAATTCGGCAATGACCTCGGCCGGTTCAAAGGAGGTGAGGATGCGCTTGCGCTTCTCGGCGGGAACATCGGGCGCGTGTCGGTCGAGATACCAGCCGAGATGCTTGCGCGCCTGGCGCAGGCCGCTCTCGACGCCGTAGAGCGAGAGCATGTCCTCATGGTGAGCTACGATGTAGTCGGCGAGCGCTTCCGCAGTTTCAGGGATGCCGCTTGCTGCGGTACCGGCGGCCCGGGCCGCAATGCTGCCTGCAATCCATGGCGCGCCGTAGTGGGCGCGGCCGATCATCACCGCGTCGGCGCCGGATTGTTCGAGGATGACCGCGGCTTCTTCTGGTGAGCCGACATCGCCATTGGCCACCACGGGGATCGACACCGCTTGCTTGACGCGCGCGATCGCCCGCCAATCGGCTTTCCCCTGGTAGAACTGGCAGCGCGTGCGGCCATGCACCGTCACCATCCTGACGCCCGCCTGCTCGGCGCGGCGCGCCAGCATCGGTGCGTTGAGCGCGCTTTCATCCCAGCCCAGCCGCATCTTTACCGTTACCGGCACCGAAACAGCGCCGACCACGGCCTCGATCAGCAACAGCGCATGGTCGAGATCGCGCATCAGCGCCGAACCGGCATAGCCGCCGGTCACCTTCTTGGCCGGGCAGCCCATGTTGATGTCGATGATGTCGGCGCCCTCGCCGGCGGCTATACGCGCGCCTTCCGCCATGTGCGCGGCCTCGCGGCCGGCCAATTGGACCATGTGCACAGGCAGGCCGGAATGACGAATGCGCAAGTCGCAACCCGCCCTGCCCTTGGCGAGTTCGCCGCTTGCCACCATTTCGGACACGACCAGGCCGGCGCCATGCGCGTGAGCGCGCTGCCGGAACGGTTCGTCGGTGATCCCCGACATCGGCGCAAGGAAGATACGGTTGCGAATCCGCACACCGCCGACGTCGAGCGGCGACGCCAATTTGGTCAATTCAGCCATGCACAAAAACCAAGCATGTTCCCTCGTTGCACATTCTCTAGACAGAAGTGTTGCATTGTGCAACGCGCAATGACGTCACATTAAGGCGCATTTTGGAAAATGCTGGCCTTCGGCCATGACCCCGACTAGGACCGATCCGAATGAGCGAGGCAAGCGAAAAGCAAGCGTCCAGCCCAAGCGGCGGTATAGGGGTGGTGATCGTCGCCGCCGGCCGCGGCGCGCGCGCCGGACAGGCCGACGGCCCGAAGCAGTACCAGCGCATCGGCGGCCGCGCCGTCATCGCCCATACGCTGGATATTTTTCTTGCCCACCCGATGATCGGCACGGTGGTCGTTGCCATCCATGCCGACGACGCCGAGCTCTTCGAGCGCGCGGCTGGTGGACATGGCGGGCGCCTCGTCACGGTGATCGGCGGCTCCTCGCGGCAGGCCTCGGTGCGGCTCGGGCTGCTGGCGCTCAAGGACCATGCGCCCGGAAAGGTGCTGGTTCATGACGCCGTACGGCCCTTCGTCGATGCCGCGATCATCGACCGCACCATCGAGGCGATCGACGATCGCCAGGGTGCGTTGCCCTGCCTTCCCGTCGCCGACACGCTGAAGCGCGAATCCGCTGCCGGCATGATCGAGGAAACCGTGTCGAGGGCTGGCCTGCACGCCGCGCAGACGCCGCAGGGCTTTCCCTATGGCTCGCTGCTTGCGGCGCATGAGAAGGCGCATACTCTCGGCAAGGAGGATTTTACCGACGACGCGGCCATTGCAGAATGGGCGCAGATCCCGGTCAAGATCGTTCCGGGATCGCCGGACAATGTCAAACTCACCTGGGCAAGGGATATCGCATTGGCCGACCAACGGCTCTCCAGCGCTCTGGCGCGCTTTCCCGATATCCGCACCGGCAATGGCTACGATGTCCATGCCTTCGAGCCGGGCGACCATGTCACATTGTGCGGCGTCGCTATCCCCTATGATCGCAAGCTCTCCGGCCATTCGGATGCCGATGTCGGCTTGCACGCGTTGACCGACGCGTTGCTCGCCACATGCGGCGAAGGCGATATCGGCACGCATTTCCCGCCATCTGATCCGCAATGGAAGGGCGCGGCCTCGAAGATCTTTGTCGAGCACGCGGCAAAACTGGTGCGCGAGCGCGGCGGGCGCATTGCGAACGCCGACATCACGCTGATTTGCGAGGCGCCGCGCGTCGCGCCGCATCGCGCGGCGATGACACAGGCGCTTGTCGCCATGCTCGGCATTGCGCCGGAGCGCATTTCGATCAAGGCGACGACCAACGAAAAGCTCGGCTTTGTCGGGCGCGGCGAAGGCATAGCGGCGATCGCCACCGCAAGCGTCGTCTATCCGGGAGATGTGCCGGCATGAGCAATGCAGAATTAGCCAACGCCCTGCTCCAGGCGTGCCAGCAGCGCGACATCATGCTGGCGACGGCCGAAAGCTGCACCGGCGGCCTGATCATCGCCGCGCTGACCGATATCGCCGGCTCTTCGGCCGTGGTCGATCGCGGCTTCATCACCTATTCCAACGAAGCCAAGATGGAGATGCTGGGCGTTTCCGCCGCAACGCTCGACGCGCATGGCGCGGTCTCGCGCGAGACGGTGCTGGAAATGGCTGCCGGCGCGCTGGCGCATTCGCGAGCCAGCCTGTCGCTTGCCGTCACCGGTATTGCCGGTCCGAGCGGCGGCTCGGCGGAAAAGCCGGTCGGCCTGGTCTGGTTCGGTATCGCGCTTGCCGGTCAGCCGGTCGTCGCCGAGCAACAGCTTTTCGGCCAAAAGGGCCGCGAATTCATCCGCCACGAGACGGTGCGGCGCGCGCTGCAGCTTGGCCTACATGCCCTTGGCAAGGACTAAGCATGTCTCCCGAAAGTGGCCCGGTTTCGGGACAAAGACATGCTTAAACTCAAAAACTTAAAGCAGGTCGCGTGAATCCTTTTTCACGCGACGTGCTTTATGCCGGCTTCGGTCCGTAGATCACATCGGCACGTTTCTCGAAGGCTTCCGAAAACATGCGGAAGGCGCGGTCGAACATCGTGCCCATCAGCGCGCCGAGGATGCGGCTCTTGAATTC
>JAEKLU010000121.1 GCA_019509685.1 Mesorhizobium sp.
TTCATGATCCTGCCGGTTGGCGCGCCGACGCTGCGTGAAGGCGTGCGCTGGGGCTCCGAAATCTTCCACACGCTGCGCAAGAAGCTCAAGGATGCCGGCCACAACACCAATGTCGGCGATGAAGGCGGCTTCGCGCCCAATTTGAAGAGCGCGCCGGCCGCGCTCGACTTCGTTATGGAATCGATCGTGCAGGCCGGCTTCAAGCCCGGCGAGGAGGTAGCTCTCGGCCTCGACTGCGCCGCCACCGAGTTCTTCAAGGACGGCAACTACGTCTATGAAGGCGAGAAGAAGACCCGCGATCCGAAGGCGCAGGCCAAGTACCTGGCCAAGCTCGCCGCCGACTATCCGATCATCACCATCGAGGATGGCCTTGCCGAGGACGATTGGGAAGGCTGGAAGGTCCTGACCGACCTGATCGGCAAGAAGATCCAGCTCGTCGGCGACGACCTTTTCGTCACCAACACGGCGCGGCTGCGCGACGGCATCCGCATGGGTGTCGCCAACTCTATCCTGGTCAAGGTCAACCAGATCGGCTCGTTGACCGAGACGCTCGACGCCGTCGAGACCGCGCACAAGGCCGGCTACACCGCCGTCATGTCGCACCGCTCGGGCGAGACCGAGGATTCGACCATCGCCGACCTCGCCGTCGCCACCAATTGCGGGCAGATCAAGACCGGCTCGCTGTCGCGCTCGGATCGCACCGCAAAGTACAACCAGCTCATCCGCATCGAGGAAGAGCTCGGCCAGCAGGCGCGTTACGCCGGCAAGTCGGTGGTCAAGAGCTGAACCCAGCCAAATCCGGATTGTTCGAAAAGGGCGGGTTATTCCCGCCCTTTTTCGTGACCCACTGGTCACCCATCGATGCTCCGTAACCGTCCATTAAGCACAATTGGGCGAAATAGGAGTCGATGCCGCCTGCGTTAGCGGCCTTAAGGGTTCGGGTCATGTGGACACGTCAGCACAAGCAGAGAAACACCGGACGGCTGATCATTCCGTCACTCTGCGTGCTCTTCCTGGCCTATTTCGGCTTCCATGCCTATCACGGCGAATTCGGCATCTATTCCAAATACCGGCTGGAGGCGCGCGCGGTAGAGCTGCAGGCTCAGCTCGACGCCGTCAAGGCGCGCCGGATCGACTTCGAGCGCCGCGTCCAGTTGCTGCATGAGGGCACGCTGGAGAAGGACATGCTTGACGAGCAGGCGCGAAAGGCGCTCAATCTGTCCCAACCTGACGAAATCACCATCATGTTGCCCGCCTCGGCGAAATAACCGCATTTCGGTTAATCGACCTTATTTGCAATGATTCTAATCGCTTAGATGCATGCCAGCCATGCATTTTTCAGCATGGCGCAATGCATTCTTGCATGTTAGCCTCTCGCAAATCGGTGGGAGACATTCGATCTCCCTGAATGTCCGCAAAGAGACGCCAACAGGGAGTGATGCATGGCCACCGCCGCCAAAAAAGCGCCTGCCAGATCCAAATCCGACAAGCAGCTGAATCTGTCTGTGCCGAAGCCGGCCGATTTCACCAAGGAAGAAGAACTTTCCGCCTATCGGCACATGCTGCTCATCCGCCGCTTCGAGGAGAAGGCGGGTCAGCTCTACGGCATGGGCTTCATCGGCGGCTTCTGCCACCTCTATATCGGCCAGGAGGCCGTCGTCACCGGCATGAAGATGGCGCTGATCGAAGGCGACCAGATGATCACCGCCTATCGCGACCACGGCCACATGCTGGCGATGGAGTTGTCGCCGCGCGGCGTGATGGCCGAGCTTACCGGACGCCGCGGCGGCCTGTCGAAAGGCAAGGGCGGCTCCATGCACATGTTCTCCAAGGAGAAGCATTTCTACGGCGGCCACGGCATCGTTGGCGCGCAGGTGTCGCTGGGCACCGGTCTCGCCTTCGCCAACCGCTACCGCGAGAACAAGAATGTCTCGCTGACCTATTTCGGCGACGGCGCCGCCAACCAGGGCCAGGTCTACGAAAGCTTCAACATGGCCTCGCTGTGGAAGCTGCCGGTGATCTACATCATCGAGAACAACCGCTACGCCATGGGCACCTCGGTGTCGCGCTCGTCGGCCGAGACCGATTTCTCGCATCGCGGCGCTTCCTTCAAGATCCCCGGCATCCAGGTCGATGGCATGGACGTGCGCGCCGTGAAGTCGGCCGCCGATCTCGCCACCGATTGGTGCCGCTCAGGCAACGGTCCGCTGATCCTCGAAATGCAGACCTATCGCTATCGCGGCCACTCGATGTCCGACCCGGCGAAATACCGCTCCAAGGAGGAAGTGCAGAAGATGCGCTCCGAGCACGACCCGATCGAGCAGGTCAAGGCGCGCTTGATGGACAAGAAGTGGGCGAGCGAGGACGAGCTCAAGGCCATCGACAAGGACGTCCGCGACATCGTCGCCGATGCCGCCGAATTTGCCCAGCACGACGCCGAGCCGGATCCGTCCGAGCTCTGGACCGATATCGTATTGTAAGGGAGGGCAAGGACATGCCGATCGAAATTCTCATGCCCGCGCTCTCGCCGACCATGGAAGAGGGCAATCTTTCCAAGTGGTTGAAAAAGGAAGGCGACAAGATCGTCGCCGCTGACGTCATCGCCGAGATCGAGACCGACAAGGCGACGATGGAAGTCGAGGCCGTCGACGAAGGCACGCTTGCCAAGATCGTGGTTCC
>JAEKLU010000136.1 GCA_019509685.1 Mesorhizobium sp.
TTCGCGCGGCGCCTGGGCGATCTTGTGCCGCATCCGACGCAAGGGCCGATCGCCGGCACCGCTTCGATCCTCAACCTGGATTCCAGCCGTGGCGGCGGCCGCGCCGACCAATGGCATACCGACGTCACTTTCGTGGATGCCTATCCGAAATTCTCCGTGCTTCGCGGCGTCGTCATTCCGGTGGCCGGCGGCGATACGATCTGGTCCAACACGCATGCCGTCTATGAAAGCCTGCCGGCGCCGCTCAAGCTCCTGGCGGAGAACCTCTGGGCCATCCACAGCAATGTCTACGACTACGCCGCCGTCCGTCCCCGCGCCTCAGCCGAGGAACGCAAGCACTTCGAGGAGGTCTTCACCTCGACCGTCTACGAAACCGAGCATCCGGTCGTGCGCGTGCATCCCGAAACCGGAGAGCGCTCGCTGCTGCTCGGCAATTTCGTGCAGCGTTTCGTCGGCCTGTCGAAGAGCGACTCTTCAAAACTCTATGAATTGTTCCAGAGCTATGTGACGGCGCCGGAGAACACCGTGCGCTGGCGCTGGCAGGCCGGCGACGTCGCCATCTGGGACAATCGGGCCACGCAGCATTATGCAGTGAACGATTATGGCAGCGAGCAGCGCATCGTGCGCCGCGCCACCGTCGACGGCGATGTGCCGGTGAGCGTCGACGGACGCCGCAGCGTCACCCACGTCAAATCAGCCAAGCCGACCGCTAAGGCCGCCTGACGACAAACAGGGCGCTGTTCCTTCAACGCTGGTGGGACAGCGCCCTGTCAGCGCGATGGGGAGAGCTACCGGCCTAAGAGGTCCGCGGTCGAAAGCCAAACGGCAGCGTTTCAGACACGCGAGCGGTTCGCCCAGCGGAGCCCGACGAGGCCGATCAGCATGGTGACGAGGCCGATATAGAGCCACTGGCGCTGCCCGGTCATGAAGGAGCCATGGACGAGCCCGATCCCCTGCAGCGACCAAAGCACGCCGATGCCAAGTACAAGCAGCGCCAGCACAATCCTGATCAATCGCATCGGTCAGACCCTCTCCGAAAGTCGATCCTGAACTGCCATATGCACGTGACAATTGACCGAGAGGAACCAATGCAGTTTCGTTCCGCTCTACTTGCAGTTTGACGATCGGCCCTGCCTGAAACAGCGAGGCAATCGATCCGATATTCATTCAGAATACGCCCGGATGACGCCGGAAATATCATGACAAACTGTTTCCCGGCGACTCCAAACGTGTGCCGTTGCCATGGAACCGCCAGATGCCCGCCGCATTTCCTGCCTCATTCGGCACTTACGGCGGGGCCTATCTGTAACGGAGCCATCCCCCAAAGCATGAAGAAAACAAACCAGACCGCGCTTGTCGCGGTAACGATCGCGGCTGGCCTGATGGCCGGAGCTTCGTCCGCCTCCTCCGCCGCCGCGCAATGCGGCCGCGCTTCCTGGTATGCGCTGCATTCCAGAACCGCCTCAGGGGAACGCATGAACCCCTCGGCAATGACTGCCGCTCACCGCACACTGCCCTTTGGCACCAAGCTCAAGGTCACCAACAAGAACAATGGCCGTAGCGTTGTCGTGCGCATCAACGATCGCGGGCCGTTCATAAGGGGACGCGTGCTCGACCTCTCCCGCGGGGCCGCGGGCCAGCTGGGCTTCATCGGTTCGGGCCAGACCGCCGTCTGCATGGCGCGGGTCTAGTTTGTGGAGTGTCCGGCAAGAGGGGCCGGACACATATCCTTCACATTTCGGCAGCGCACATTGAGCCGGCTCCGGCGCTGAAGGCCGGTTTTCAACAGCTTGGACCAAGGATGCATTCGTCAGACAAAATGACGTATTGCATCGCAACAATATCTTGTTAACCTCCGCGCGAGACATTCAAGGCTCGGCGTTGCCCGTCGTCCCTTCGGTGGTCGGGCAGCAGCGGGGTTCTTGATGTTCTACCAGCTTTACGAATTGAACCATGCGGCGCTGCAGCCCGCGCGCCTCTATGCCGATACGGTTCGGTTGTTCTACTCCAATCCGCTCAACCCGATCTCGCACACCGCCTTCGGTCGCTCGGTGGCGGCGACCGCGGAACTGTTCGAGCGCACCACCCGCCGCTACGGCAAACCGCAATTCGGCCTCGACAAGACCGTCGTCGACTGGAAGAGCGTCGACGTCAGCGAAAAGACGGTATGGTCGAAGCCGTTTTGCAATCTGATCCGCTTTGAGCGTTCCGTTCCGGCCGGCCGCAAGCCCGACCAGAAGCTTCTGATCGTGGCGCCGATGTCTGGCCACTACGCGACGCTGCTGCGCGGCACGGTGGAAGCGATGCTGCCTTACGCCGACGTCCACATCACCGACTGGGTCGACGCCCGCATGGTGCCTTTGTCGCAGGGCAGCTTCGATCTCGACGACTATATCGACTATGTCATCGAGATGTTCCACGCGCTCGGCCCCGACACCCATGTCATGGCGGTGTGCCAGCCTTCGGTGCCGGTGCTGGCGGCGGTGGCGCTGATGGAAAAGCGCGGCGATCCTTTCGTGCCCTCGACCATGACGCTGATGGGCGGCCCGGTCGACACGCGGCGCAACCCGACGGCGGTCAATCTTCTGGCCAAGGAAAAGGGCATCGACTGGTTCCGCGACAATGTCGTGATGCGGGCGCCCTGGCCGGTGCCGGGCTTCGGCCGCGAGGTCTATCCCGGCTTCCTGCAGCTGTCGGGCTTCATGAGCATGAACCTCGACCGTCACATCATCGCCCACAAGGACTTCTTCATGCACCTTGTGAAGCATGACGGCGACAATGCCGAGAAGCATCGCGACTTCTATGACGAATATCTGGCGGTCATGGACCTGACCGCCGAATTCTACCTGCAGACGGTCGATACGGTGTTCGTGCGCCACGCTTTGCCCAAGGGTGAGATGATGCATCGTGGCGAGGCGGTCGACCCGAAGGCGATCCGCAACGTGGCGCTGCTCACCATCGAGGGCGAGAACGACGATATTTCCGGCCTCGGCCAGACCCAGGCCGCGCATGACCTGTGCGTCAACATCCCGGCCGACAAGCATGCGCATTACATGCAGCCTGCCGTCGGTCACTACGGCGTCTTCAACGGCTCGCGCTTCCGCTCGGAAATCGTGCCGCGCATCGTCGACTTCATTTCCAGCTACGGCCGCCAGCAGCGGGTGGCCGCGAAGCCGAAGCTGGTCCGCTCCGCCAGGAGCTGAGCTGGACAAAAGCGTAGCCGCCGGCCGCCATTGCGCGGCCTTCCTGCATTGTCCGATTGCCTCTGTTGCGAAAGTGCCGCGGTCGGGATCGCGCAGGTAACCATGACGCCAACTCGCCGCTATCGCTAATTGACACGGAGTGTAAATCCCCTTTAACGTTTTGTTAACAAACAGGGCGGCGGGGACAATGACTTCCTCAGCGATGACGCGAATATTGCGTTTGTGCGCGGTTGCAGGGCTGACGATCTCAGCCCACTGGGCCGTGCCGGCCTGGGCGGCGGGCGCCATGGTCACCGGCGGGCTGACCTCGCAGCCGATCGGACATTATGATTTCTGCAAGTTGCATCCAAGCGAATGCGACATCCGTCCGGCCAATCTGGCGCCGGCCAAGATGACCGACGGTTTCTTGCGCAAGCTGATCAATGTGAGCGCCAGGGTAAACGCCGCCGTCAAGCCGATGAGCGATCTCGATCATTACGGCAAGGACGAAGTCTGGGCCTATCCGGACGATGGCTATGGCGATTGCGAGGACTATGTGCTCGAAAAGCGCCGCCAGCTTTCGCGCATGGGGATTTCACTTGCCGATCTTCTGATCACCGTGGTGCGCAAGCCCGATGGCGAAGGCCATTCGGTGCTGACGGTGCGCACCGACAAGGGCGATTACGTCCTCGACAATTTGACCGACAAGGTCAAAGCCTGGGACGCCACCGGCTACCGCTTCCTCAAGCGGCAGGCGATCGACAACACCGGACGCTGGGTGTCGATCCGCGAAGGCCAGGCGGTGCTTGTGGGATCGGTGCAGTAGGAACTGGCCACCGCAACCTTAGCTTCGTCATCCTAGGGCGGAGCATGGAGCGAAGCGACGCGCGCAAACCCTAGGATCCATGCCGTGACATCGACCATAGAGTGCGACGGTGCAGGATTCTGCATCGTATTCAACACCTTAACGTCACGGCATGGATCCTCGGGTCAAGCCCGAGGATGACGAAGAAAGGGTTCCGCTCTCTCGAAAACCATTTTTCCGCACCCCTCCATGAACCATTTGCGTCCGGCCGGAGACACACAGGCGTGGACAACAAACCCAACCATGGAGAATTCAAATGACTGCTTTTCTGAGAAACACCTTGCTTGCCGTCGTCGCGGTATCGGCCCTGACCGGGTCGGCCCTGGCGGATCAGACCATCAAAAGCTGCGCCAAGACCGACATCAATGACCTGTGGAGCGGCCGCTGCTGCAGCGCCGGCGACTCGAGTTGCCTGCGCGGCGGCAAAGGTGGCCGCGACCACAATGACAAGGGCGGCCGGGGCGGCAGTACCAACGGCGCCGGCGCTGGTAAGCTTTGATTCGTGGGCAGATCCGCAAGCGAAAGCGTATTGGGCTCACCATTGTGAGCGCCCAGATGTCGCAAGGTTGGCGCCGCCCCTCATTGCCCTGCCGGGCATTTCTCCTTGTTCACGGGGAGAAGGGAGCGGCAGCCAGATGAGGCGGCGGCGCCAACCTGTCCTTTTTACGCTTGTCACCCACGTCGCCCGAGAGCCTGGCGGATCGAGGCGCTGAGGCGACCCAGTTCAGCCTCGTCCAGCTTTTCGATGCTCTCGGCCAGCAGGTTGGCCAATTCTGTCGCCGCCGGTGACAGGCCCGACGTGTCGATCCGCACTCTCGGATGCGAGCTCTCGGCGAGGCGGGCGAGATCCTCGGCGTCATCCCAGATGATGTTGAAATAGCCGATGATCTTCTGGATCAGCGTCCAGGTCGGCGCGCCGCGGCGGCCGTGCTCGAGCGCCGAAAGATAGGCGGCGCTGACGCCGATGGCTTGCGCCATCGCTTTCTGGCTGACGCCGCGTTCGGCGCGCAGCGCGCGCAATTTTTCGCCGAACGGCGTCATTGGCGCATCCCGATGCCAAGTGACCTCATGAGCGGGTCCGCCTTAGCCGCACATAGAGCGCGCCGGAGCCGCCATGATTGCGGGCGGCATGGTCGTGGCTGGAGACAAGATGGCGGAACGCCGGCGTCGACAGCCAGGCCGGCACGGCGCGGCGCAAGATGCCGTCGCCACCCGACGACGAGCCCTTGCCGGTGATGATCAGCACATAGCGGACACCGCCGGCATGCGCGCGATGCAGGAAGGTGAGCAGCAGCGAATAGGCCTCGTCCTGCGTCATGCCATGCAGGTCGACGCGACCTTCGAGCGGCAGCCTGCCTTTCTTCAGCTTGTTGAGGGTCTGGTCGTCGAGCACATGCGAGACATGCTGCGTCTTGGGTTTTGCGACAGCGGCCGGCCCCCCGTTGACCGGAGCGGCCGCCGGCTCTGGCTTAGGCTCGATAATGTCGGGAATCTCGACGACGGTCCTGCCTTTGAGCGGCCGCGCCGTGCGCGCGATGAGGTTCCACAGGATGCGGTCGTCTTCGCTGAGCTTGTCGTCGCGGCGGCTCATCGGCGCCTTCCGTCAAGCAGCGCGCGCGGCACCAGCGCATAGAAATCGGCGGCATTGCGGACCACGCCGGCAATCTCGCCGGCGGCGTCGCCGGAGCCGGCAAAGAGGTCGCCGCGCGCCGGCCCGGTGATGGCCGAGCCGGTGTCCTGCGCGATCATCAGCCGCCGGAAGGGTTTCCGGTCGAAAGCCGTGAGCGTCGGCGCGTCGATATAGAAGGGTGTGCCGAAGGTGTGCAGCAGCCGGTCGACGGCCACCGACCGGCCCGGCGTCAGCGGCACCTTGGCGGCGGCGATCGGGCCAAGCAAGACGTCCTCGACCGGCGCTTCGCGAAAAAAGATGTAGGAGCGGTTCTGCCAGAGAATTTCGTCGATGCGCTCGGGATGCGCCTTGAACCAGGCTCGGATCGACTGCATCGTCACCTTCTCGAGCGGGATCTCGCCGAGCTCGCTTAAAATTTTGCCCGGACCGGTGAAACGCTGGCCGGATTTTGCGGCATAGGTGACGCGGCTGAGCCTGCCGTCGGGCATCTTCAGGCGCGCGGCGCCCTGGACATGAATGAAGAAGGCATCGACCTTCTCGGCCAGCCAGGCGATTTCAAGACGTTGGCCGGAAAGAGCGCCACGCTCGATCGCGCCGCGGTCGAAATACTCGACCGGTCCCGCCGATGTGTCGCGCGCGAACGCCAGATAGGGATCCATGCCCGACGGGCGGTTGGCGTCGTCGATATCGACCAAATCGGCCGGGCGCGACAGCAGCGGCACGACAAACCGGTCCGTCTTGACCGGCGAGGCCTCGACCTGCGGTTCGTAGAAACCGGTGACGAGACCCGCGCCACTCTCCGGCTTGACCAGCATCGGAACGAAGTGCCGCTCGAAAAATGCCCGCGCCACCGACCGATTCGGTTCCGAAACAGCGCGCGCCTCGGCATAGGCCTCGGCAAAAGCATTGAAATCGATCCCTAGAGATCCGGTGCGGTAAGGCTTTACCGGCGCATGGAACGCCGAGCGGCGCAACGCCGCAAAGGCCGCCACGTGATCGTCATCATCCCAGCCCGCAAGATCGCCGAAGGATTTTTCGCTGAAGGCGGAAGAAAGCGGCACGACTGAGCCCCGCCGCCTAGAGCCGGATGATTTCAGGTCGCTTCGACCTGAAATCTGAATCCGCCTCTAAATCAAGGAGAAAGAGCATGATGTCGTCCGAAAACCGCTTCACACTTTTCGGCATCATGCTCTGATTAGTCTTCTTCTTCGGTGGCGACGAGCTTCCAGTTCGGATCGCGCGAGCGGGCGTCGCGGGCGAAGGTCCAGACATCCTTGACCTCGGCCACCGTCTCCGGGTCGCCGTCGATGACGGCGCCGGCCTTGTCGCGGGTCGCCGAGATCAGCTCGGAGACGATGCGCAGCGTGATATGCGCCTCGGAGCCCTTCATTTCGGCGGCGACGATATCGGCCTTGTCGATGCCGACAAAGGACGACTGGATCTTTTCCGATTTCGCCTCGCGCTCGCCAATCGCGGCGACGAAGCCATCATAGACCTCGCGCGACAGCAGGTTCTTCAGCGTCTTGCGGTCGCCATCGGCATAGGCCATGACGATCATCTCGTAAGCCTGCTTGGCGCCGTCGACGAAACCCTTCGGCTCGAAAGACGCATCATTGTCCTTGATCGTGCGCAGACCCTTGTTGAGATCGGTGTCGGGCTTGGCGAAGGCATCGATCGCGGCATAGGTCTCGGCCGCGGTTTCGCCGGGAAGCCGCTTGCGCGGCAGCGACACGACATTTTCGGAACTCTGGGCCGCCTCCTGCTCGCGCGTGCGGCTGGCGGAATAGGGATCGAAGGGCGGCCGCTCGCTGCCGGTGCGACGTCCAAGCACGTTGCGCAGCTGGAAAAAGATCACAACCGCCGCAATCAGGAAGAAAATCGTGCCGAAGTCGAAGAAACCCATATTGTCCGCCAACTCGATCCCTGTCCTGGCCGGACCGGCATGACCCTCACCGGGGCGCCGGTCGCATAGCGTTCAACATCCAAAGCATATAGAACGGCAGGCGCAATCATTCAAATCAAAGGCAGCCATACCTATCTAAGGGCGCCGAGGCCAGCGGCGATAGTCGTGCTGGGCCGCAAAACAAGAAAGCGACCGGTCAAGACTTGCGCATTTCGTTCATCCCGCTGTTCCTGCTCCTGCTGCCGCTGCTGGAAATAGCCGGTTTCGTCATTGTCGGCCGCGAAATTGGCGCTTTGGCGACGGTCGGGCTGGTCATCCTGTCCAGCATCGCCGGCAGCCTGCTGCTCAGGCACCAGGGTTTTGGCGTGATGGCGCGGGTGCGGACCGAAATGGACGCCGGGCGCGATCCCAGCCGTCCGCTCGCGCATGGCGCTATGATCGTGCTGGCGGCAATCCTGCTCATCATCCCGGGCTTCATCACCGATATCTTCGCCATCCTTTTGCTGCTGCCGCCGGTGCGCGACCTCGCCTGGCGGGCGCTCAAGAGCCGCATCGTCACGGTGACCAGCTTCGGCGGCGGCTTTTCGGCCCGCCGGCGCGACAAGGTCATCGACCTCGACGACACAGACTATTCGCGCGACGATTATCCGAACCGGCCGGATCACAATTCGCCATGGCGGCGACTGAAGAACGATTGAGGCGCGCCGCGTTTTCGAACGTCATCCCACCGGTTTCGACCTGAGATCGGGTCGAGGCGGCAAAACTTGTCTTGTCCTGCCGGCCATGGTAGCGAACCCCCCGATTCCAATCCGGTCAGCAATGCTGCCCAGCAAAAGGACTAAAGGCTCATGGCCAGCAATGATGACGCCCAGCCGGGCGCCGCCAACGGCAACGGCACCCAGACCCAACCTTCGCTCAATGTGCTGGCCCAGTATGTGAAGGACCTGTCCTTCGAAAGCCCCGGCGCGCCGAATTCGCTGCGCGGCCGCGACAAGGCGCCCGGCATCGCCATCAATGTCAACGTCAACGCCAACCCGCTTTCGGACAAGCAGTTCGACGTCAACCTGACCTTGAACGCCAAGGCGTCCTTCGACCAGGAAGTGCTGTTCAACGTCGAGCTGGTTTATGGCGGCGTCTTTGCCATCGGCGGGTTCCCGCAGGAGCATATGCTGCCGATCCTGTTCATCGAATGCCCGCGGCTTCTGTTCCCCTTCGCGCGCCAGATCATTGCCGACGCCACCCGCAACGGCGGCTTCCCGCCGCTGATGCTGGACCCGATCGATTTCGCGCAGATGTTCCAGCAGCGCATGGCCGAGGATCAGGCGGCAAGCAAGGTCCAGGTGAGCTGAGAAAGTCTGGCACCGGATCGCACCGAGAGCCCGGCTTCGCGCCGGGCTTTTTGTTGGAGATGTCGGCGGGACAGCGCCCCCCTCTGGCCTGCCGGCCATCTCCCCCACGAGGGGGGAGATCGGATGTCGCCGTCGCTTTCGCCAATCGCCAACGTTCAAGGAGAAGCGTCGCCCCAAGTGGGGGAGATGCCCGGCAGGGCAGAGGGGGGCGCGAAGGATCGCTGCCTGCCCGGTTGTTACCCCGCCGCCACCTTCAGCCACAGCGCCTTTTCCCCCAGCGTCGAGACAAGCCCGGCATGCGCGGATCGGTC
>JAEKLU010000137.1 GCA_019509685.1 Mesorhizobium sp.
GCCAGCTCCCGGCCCGGGTTCTTGACATGGTCGCTGACCCGCTCGACCAGACCGACGAAATTCTGCGCGTAATAGCCAAACGCCGTCGTGCGCGACAGCACGCGCACATTGTGCATCGCCTTCAGCCTGGCGACAGCGCTCTGAGCCCAGGCATAGCCGTTCTCGCCGTCGATCTTCGCTCCGCTTTCGAAGCGCAGGCTGCCGCCGAATTCGGCATGCTCGTCGGCAAGGATCACCCTGACACCGGTTTCGGCCGCGGCAAGGGCTGCGGCAATGCCGGCCGCACCTCCGCCCAGCACCAGCACTTCGCAATGCGCATAGCGCGCGGCATAGTGGTCCGGATCGGGCTTGTCGGGCGAAACGCCGAGGCCGGCCGCGGCGCGGATCTTCGGCTCGTAGAGGTTCTTCCAGGCCGACTTCGGCCACATGAAGGTCTTGTAGTAGAAGCCGGCCGAAAATAGCGGCGATGCAAGGTCGTTGACCGCGCCGACGTCGAAGGCAAGCGAGGGCCAGCGGTTCTGCGAATTGGCGGTCAGCCCGTCATAGAGCTCCTGCACGGTCGCCCGCACATTGGGCGTCTTGCGCGCATCGTCGCGCACGATCTGCACCAGCGCGTTGGGCTCCTCCGCGCCGGCCGACAGGAAGCCGCGCGGCCGATGGTATTTGAACGAGCGGCCGACCAGATGCACGCCATTGGCGAGCAGCGCCGAGGCCAGCGTGTCGCCTTCGATGCCGCTATAGGACTTGCCGTCGAAGCTGAACGACGCGGTCTTGGCCTGGCTGAGGCGCCCGGCGCCGGAAATGCGGAACGCGGCGTTCATTTCGAGGCTCCAGGCAGCTTCGCGGGCTTCGGCTCGCCGGCCTTGTAGGTCATGACGAACTTGTCGGTGACGGTGTCGCGCACCGCGTTGAAGAAGCGCGCGCAGCCATGGATGTGGCGCCAGCGCTCATAGATGACGCCCTTCGGGTTCGAGCGGATGAAGAAGAATTTCTCGAAATCGTCCTCGTTCTCGCCGGCAATGTTGGCCGAGCGCGCGATATGCGCCTCGCCGGCATTGCGGAATTCGAGCTCCGGGCGCTCTTCCTCGCAATAGGGGCAGCGGATGAGAAGCATCTGGTTGATCCTACAATTCGCCATGGCCGACGCGCGCGCCGGCCGGTTGATCGCAAAGCCTCTGGCCGAGCGCCGCGTAGGGCGCGACAAGCCGCATGCGTTCCTCGACGCTGGCCGAGGATTTGAACAGAGCGCGGTTCGCCATGTTGCCGAGCGTCAGCTGCGCCGGGTCGGTGGTGACGATGACGCCGCGCGGCTGGAAGGGTTTGCCCTCCGCCAGGTCTTTCGGCCTGTTCTCGAAGAACATCACCAGTTTTTGACCGCCGCTCCAGACGCAGGTGAGCACGCCATCATCGATCGAGAACGGCCAGTCCGTCTCGTGGTCCTCGCGGCTGATTTCCTGGATGCGCACCTCGCGCGCGGAAGGGATGTGAAACATCCCCTGTTCGCCGGCGAGCACCAGCGGCATCGCGACAGCCAGCTCAGTCATCATCAATGCGCCACCGCCGCCGCGGCCGCTTCGTCGATGAGACGACCGGTGCGGAAGCGCTCGAGCGTGAACGGCGCGTTGATTGGATGCGGATCGTCTTTCGCGATCGTATGCGCAAACACGTGACCCGAGCCGGGCGTTGCCTTGAAGCCGCCCGTGCCCCAGCCGCAATTGACATAGAGGCCTTGCACCGGCGTCTTGGCCAGGATCGGCGAGCGGTCCGGCGTGACGTCGACGATGCCGCCCCAGGAGCGCAGCATCTTCATGCGCGTGAAGATCGGGAACATCTCGCAGATGGCGTCGAGCGTATGCTGCAATATGTGCAGGCCGCCAGTCTGCGAATACGAGATATACTGGTCGGTGCCGGCGCCGATGACCAGCTCGCCCTTGTCGGACTGCGAGATATAGGCGTGCACGGTGTTCGACATCACCACGCAAGGCACCACGGGCTTGATCGGCTCCGACACCAGCGCCTGCAGCGGATAGCTTTCCAGCGGCATGCGCACGCCGGCCATATCCATGATCACCGAGGAATGGCCGGCGGCGACGACGCCGATCTTCTTGGCGCCGATGAAGCCGCGCGTCGTCTCGACGCCGCTGACCGCGCCATTGGCGGCGCGCTTGATGCCGGTGACTTCGCAATTCTGGATGATGTGGACGCCGCGTGCCGAAGCGCCGCGCGCATAACCCCAGGCGACCGCGTCGTGACGCGCCGTGCCGCCGCGCCGCTGCAGCGCCGCGCCCATCACCGGATAGCGCGCGTCCTTTGAAATGTTGAGCGGCGGGCAGAATGCCTTGGCCTGCTCCGGCGTCAGCCATTCATTGTCGATGCCATTGAGGCGGTTGGCGTGGACATGGCGCTTGGCCACCTGAACGTCATGCACATTGTGCGAAAGCATCATGACGCCGCGCGCCGAATACATGACGTTGTAGTTGAGCTCCTGGGAGAGCCCGTCCCACAATTTCAGCGCATGGTCGTAGATGCCCGCGCTTTCGTCATAGAGATAGTTGGAGCGGATGATGGTGGTGTTGCGGCCGGTGTTGCCGCCGCCGAGCCAGCCCTTTTCCAGCACCGCGACATTGGTGATGCCGTGCACCGTGGCGAGATAATAGGCGGTGGCCAGGCCATGGCCGCCGGCGCCGACGATGACGACGTCGTATTCCTTCTTCGGCTCGGGCGAGGACCATTGCTCTTCCCAGCCCTTGTGGCCGCGCATGGCCTCGCGGGCAATCGCGAATACCGAATATTTCTTCACGTTCCAGCCTCGCCCAAATCTCGCGGAATCCGGCCGGGTCTCCTCCGGCGCGCGAGGTGTATCACTAGCGAAACCGCGCTGCCACCCTTGCGCTGTTTGCGACGACCCTTGCCGTTTTGCGCCGTGTCGGAAAAGACCTTTCCGGGCTGGCAGCCATGGCCGCATTCAGCCACACTGGCGACCGCGAGAGTCTGGAGGATGAATATGGGCAACGCCTGGTGGAATCTGACGTTGCGCTTTCTGCTGGAACTCGCGGCTTTGTTTGGCCTCGGTATCGCCGGCTGGAGCCTCTCCGGCGGATGGTCGCGCTGGGTCCTCGCACTGGCCTTGCCGGTCATTGCGGCTGCGCTGTGGGGGACCTTCCCCGTGCGTGACGACCCCAGCCGGTCAGGCCGCGCGCCAGTGCCTGTACCGGGCATGGCGCGGCTGGTGCTTGAACTGGTCATCCTGTTCGGCGGCGCTTCCGGATTCTATGCCGCTGGTCACACAACAACGGGCATTGTCATCGCGCTGCTCATCGCCATCAGCTACGCGTTTTCACTGGACCGCCTCAGCTGGTTGTTGAAGCAATAGCGGCTGCCGCCTGCGTCCCATCCCGCAAGGTTTGAACGGATATTGCTAAGCCACTGCCTCGCGCGCGCCACCGACAGTCGCGGGAGCGCCGCTTTCGGGTGGCTGCATCCATGCCGATCTGCGACCAAGCATCCGACCGCCGGCAAGGCCGGCTCAAAGCAAGGATGCTCAGGATGTTCTCTCTCATCAACAAGGTCGCCATCGTCACCGGCGCCAGTTCGGGCATTGGCCGCGCTACCGCCAAGCTCTTCGCCGAGCGAGGCGCCAAGCTCATCGTCGCGGCGCGACGCCAGCCGGAGCTTGACACGCTGGTCGCTGAAATCGAGCAGGCCGACGGTGCAGCCATTGCGCTCGCCGGTGATGTCCGGGACGGGGCCTACGCGAAGGCCTTGGTCGAACTCGCCGTCGAAAAGTTTGGCGGCCTCGACATCGCCTTCAACAATGCCGGCGCGGTCGGCGTGATGGGACCGGTTCCGAACATGGCTCCGGCGACCTGGCACGAGACGATGGATACGAACCTGACCAGCGCTTACCTCGCCGCCAAGCACCAGATCCCGGCGATGCTGGAGCGTGGCGGTGGCTCGCTGATCTTCACCTCGAGCTTCGTCGGCTACACCGCCGGCATGCCGGGCATGGCGGCCTATGCGGCGGCCAAGGCCGGCCTGATCGGACTGACGCAGGTGCTGGCCGCCGAATACGGGCCGCAAGGACTGAGGGTCAACGCGCTGCTGCCCGGCGGCACCGACACGCCCGGCGCCACGACCACGACGCCCGAGGCCCGCGCCTTCGTCGAAGGCCTGCATGCCTTGAAACGCATGGCTCAGCCCGAGGAGATCGCCCGCTCGGCGCTTTTCCTTGCCTCGGACGCGTCGAGCTTCACCACCGGCACGGCGCTATTTGCCGATGGCGGCGTATCGATCAACCGGACGTGAAGCATTTCGCGGTCCGTGCCAGCGCCGGCAAGCGACAAATACCTCGAACCGGACTTGCTTTTTCGACGCGATTTGGCGATTTCGGTTCCCGTCAAAAACAGGCTTCTTGCCAAGACAGGTCCTGGAACCATGATGCTGATCCGAACCTATGTGGCCGCGAGCGCAATCGAAGGCGTCGGCATGTTCGCCGCCGAGCCCATCCGGAAAGGCGCCTCGATCTGGCGCCTCGATCCGGATTTCGACCGTCTGATCCCGATGGACAAATACGAGGCGGCGGCCCAGCCTCTGAAGGAATTGCTCGACCGCTACGCCTATCCGAGCCCCGACAAGCCCGGCTTCATGGTCTATGAGGTCGACAATGGCCGCTTCATGAACCATTCGGCGACGCCGAACACCGATTTTTCCCAATATGGCGGCGCCACCGCCACCCGCGATATCGCGGCCGGCGAGGAAATCACCTGCGACTATGGCGAGTTTTTCGAGGATTTTGCCCGCCTGCATCTGGCGACCGCATAGCCCTGGAAAACCGCAGGCTGTTGCGCCCGGGTTTTTGATCGCAATTTCCAGCAATCAGCGGTGGACAGCGCGGCATGATTCTGCTATCAGCCGCCCACAATTCGCGGTGCAACCCGCCGCGGAGGCATGGCGGCTATGGCTGTATGCCTATCGATATCAAACCCGAAGACAGGATTGCCCGTGCAGGTACTCGTCCGCGACAACAACGTTGATCAGGCGCTTCGCGCGCTGAAGAAGAAGATGCAGCGCGAAGGTATTTTCCGCGAAATGAAGATGCGCGGACACTACGAGAAGCCGTCCGAGAAGCGTGCTCGCGAAAAGGCCGAAGCCGTGCGCCGTGCCCGCAAGCTGGCCCGCAAGCGCGCTCAGCGCGAAGGCCTGCTGCCGATGACCCCGCGTCCGGCTCCGGCTGGCGCTGCCGGCGGCGCATCGCGCCCGCCGCGCTCATAACGCCTATTTTTCGTCCTTTTCGAAGGATACTGAGGGTGGCGCGATGCGGAATCGCCGCCACCTTTTTGTTTATGCATAAGAGGCCGGTTCGGAGAGGGAACGGACTGACGGCGCTGCGGCAGTGAGGACAAAGATGAACGCATTTTCCGTGGAGCGCAGAACCGCTTTTCGCGGCTTCGCCCTGACGGCAGCCCTGTTGTCAGGCCTGGCGCTTGCAGCATGCCAGACGAACCCAAGCGGCGAGTTCAACTCGATCGACAAGGCGCAAGGCTCGAGCGAGAACATCTCCTCGCTGTCGGCGGTCATCCAGCGCAGTCCCCAGGATCCCGAGGGCTACAATGTGCGCGGCTCCGCCTATGGCCGCGGCGGCCAGTACCAGGCGGCTCTCAAGGACTTCAACCAGGCCATCCAGCTCAACCCGAATTTCTACCAGGCCTATTCGAACCGCGCACTCATCCAGCGTTTCCTCGGCAACCAGGAAGCAGCGCTGGCCGACTACAACCGTTCGATCCAGATCAACGGCAATTACGACGCCGCCTATATCGGCCGCGGCAATCTCTACCGCAGGGCCGGCCGCACCCAGGATGCCTTCAACGACTTCCAGAAGGCGATCCAGCTCGACACCACGGATGCGCGCGCCTACCACAATCGCGGCCTGATCTATCAGAGCCAGGGCCAGCACAAATTCGCCATCGAGGACTTCTCGACGGCCATCTCGCTGGCGCCGGACGCCGCCGAACCTTACAACGGACGTGGTCTTTCCTATCTGGCGACGGGCGACGAGGACAACGCCTTCGCCGACTTCAACATGGCCATCAAGCTCGACGGCAAGAACGCCGAGGCCTGGGCCAACCAGGCGCTGATCTACGAAAAGCGCGGCGACAAGGTCAGGGCGGCCAAATCCTACCGCGAAGCCGTCCACCTCGACCCGAACTACCAGCCGGCCAAGGACGGCCTGTCGCGGACCGGCGGCAACGCCAGTTGATTGTCGACCGGTGCTTCACGGCGCCGGTCTGGACATCGTTCCATTTGCCGCGGCTGACGCAGGCAAAAAGCAACCATTGCGTGTCAACGTAGCGAGTGTGCCGGCAGGTGCCGGTCATCCGTAACACCGGATCGACTCAGCGATGGATGAGAACGAAAACAGCGTCCGAGAGCAGATCGCCTGGCTGGAAAACGCCTCACCCGACGATTGGCACCGGGCGGTACTCGACTTCAACTGGGATTGGGACATCGACCCGCTGTTCTGGATCGCGCGCCAGCCCGAATGCGACAAGGCCACCGCGTTGACCATGTTCTGGAAGGGACAGCCGGCCTATCATCTCATCCTCGCCGCGGAGAACGGCGGCGTGGACGCCAACCGGGATCCGACCTGGGCCATGCTCAAGTTCATCGCGCAGCGCATCAACGCCAAAGCCTATACCCGTTCGAAAATCGCCTACGAGGCTGATGACCTTACGCAAGACGATTTCGAAGAGCTGGCCGAGAAGGCAAGTGAACTGGCCAATCCGCCGCTGAAGCCGCATCCGGATATGAAGCGCTCCCTTCGCGGTCGGCGGATTGTCAACGATGTCGGCTTCTACGGTCGCTATCCCAAGGAATTCCACGGCTCCGTGCTGATCGAGCTGCCGGATCAAGGGCCCCCGGAAGATCAAGGCCCGTTCGACAAGATCCGCTCCGCGCTCGCGCGTCTATGGCGTCATTGATCGCTCGCATCCAGTACCGTTGCGCAATTGTCACTGCGCGTTAACCGAAGATGACAATGCGTTAACCTTTGCCATGTTCGTGCCAAGTTTTCGGCGGAACGCTCCCCGCACCTCGACCGTTAAAAGCGGGGCTAAAATTTTCGCGAAAGGACCTTTCCAATGATCAAATCCCTTGCCTGTGCCGCCGCGCTTGCCGCCACGGTCCTCGCTTCGCCAGTCAGCGCCGGCACGCTTCGGCTTGGCACGCTCGATTGCACCATCGATGGCGGTGTCGGCTACATCATCACGTCCAACAAGGGTGTCGCCTGCACCTTCCGTCCCTATCATCATGGACCGTCGGAACAATACACCGGCATGATCTCCAAGCTCGGTGTCGATGTCGGCCAGACGCATCAGGGTCAGCTTGTCTGGGCAGTGCTCGCGGCAACGCGCCATCACGAAGCAGGTGACCTCGCCGGCAGCTACTACGGCGTCAACGCCGAAGCGAGCGTGGTGACCGGCGGCGGCGCCAACCTCCTGGTCGGCGGCCTCGACGGCGCCTTCATGCTGGAGCCGCTCAGCGTCCAGGCGCAGACCGGCGTCAATCTGGCCGTTGCGGTCGCCTCGCTGGACCTCGTCCACTCCTACAAATAAACTTGGCTTTCGCCGAAGCAGTCCGCCCTATACGAGCGGCCCGGAACAGGACAATGTAGTCCTTCCGGGCCGCATGCTTTTTGGGGGACGTGATGTCGAAGGTCATCGTCGCAGCTTTCGTTGCCATGGCAGCCCTGACAGGACCGGCGATCGCCGAGCATGGCGGCGTCGAACTCGGTGTCCTCGATTGCGCCATTGGCGGCGGCACCGGCTTCATCCTCGGCTCGAGCAAGGATCTGAGCTGCACCTTCACGCCCGCCGACAAGAGCTTCGCGCCGGAAGCCTATTTCGGCGCCGTCAACAAATACGGCCTCGATATCGGCACCACCAGCCAGAGCATGATGCGCTGGCTGGTGCTGACACCGCTCAACAACATCTATGCTCCTGGAGCGCTGGCCGGCGATTATGTCGGCGCCAGCGCCGAAGTGACGGCCGCCGTCGGGGCCGGCGCCAACCTCCTGGTCGGCGGTTCCGCGCAGGCCTTCACGCTGCAGCCGCTCAGCCTCCAGACGCAAACCGGCGTCAACATCGCCATCGGCGTCAGCCAGTTCCAGCTGCGCAGCACGGCGAACTGATTGCGCTATGAAGAGGCACTCCCTTCGTCATCCTCGGGTCTTCGCGACGCCGCTTCGCGGCTGCTCCGCCCGTGGATGACGAAGCTGAGAGGTTTTCAGGCAATCTCGAACGTCTCGATAAAAAGTCTCTTGAACCCAACCATGGTTGAGGTTTTAGAAGCCTGCCCTGAGTGAAACAGCGCGCATGGCACCGCCGGAAATTCCCACTGGCTTCTGGTGACATCCGCCGACATCGAGATATGCAGGGCAGGGTCAAGAATGACTGAATCATCAGCAAGCAAAGTCGACTGGCGGGCGCTGTGGGGAAGCGGCGACCTGGCACGCTTCTGCTTCATCAGCCTCGGCATTCTGCTCCACGCCACCAACGAGACGATGGTGGCAACGATCATGCCGGCGATGGTCGGTGATCTTGCCGGCGTGCAGTTCGTCGGCTGGTCGCTGGCGGTCTACGAGCTTGGCGCCATCGTCGCTGGCGCCGCGGCCGGGCGGCTGGTCAGCTATGTGGCGCTACGCTCCAACGTGACGGTCGCCGCTTTGCTCTATGCCGCCGGCGCCCTGATCTGCGCCACCGCGCCGTCGATGCCGGTGTTTCTCGCCGGCCGCTTGGTCGAGGGTCTCGGCGGCGGCGCGCTGGTGTCGTTGGCCTTCGTCTCGGTCGAGCGTCTGTTCGACCGCAACATCTGGCCGCAACTGTTCGGCATCATGTCGGCGATCTGGGGGGTCGCCGCCTTCAGCGGCCCGATGCTCGGCGCGATCATGGTCGAGCTGTTGTCCTGGCGCTCGGCCTTCGGCGTTTTCGTGCTCGGTGGTATCGCCATGGCGCTGGCCAGCTTCATCGTGCTCAACACGCCGCAGGCAAGGAGGCCGCAAGCCGCCGCCGGCACCTCGCCGCCCTTCCCCTTTGCAGCACTTGGCTGTCTCGCTGTTGCCGTTGTGCTGATCGCCACCGCCGGCGTCGACGTCGCCTTGCTGCGCTCGTCGCTGCTGCTGG
>JAEKLU010000280.1 GCA_019509685.1 Mesorhizobium sp.
AAGCCCTCGAAGGTGCCGCTCTCGTTCTTGTATTCGAAGGGCGGATTGGTCGGGTAGGCGCCGACATTGAGCACATCGGCGGCATAGGCGGTGGCAGGACCGGCGGCGATGCCGATGGCAGCGGCCAGGAGAAGCAGGTTGCGACGCGTAAAGCTCATTTTTGTTCCCTCTGTTGTTGAACGGGCGGGTTGGCCCGCCACGGTTTTTGCCGCCTCGCTTCCGGCAAGGCGTCAATTCATGGCGGCGCTCATGCGCTCGAGCGCCGTTTCAATCTGGCTGCTGTCGCGGCACACGCACATGCGCAGGAATGCCGCCGCCGAATGTCCAAACAGATGGCCTGGCGCAAGTCCCACTCGCGCCGTCTCCAGGATACGGGCGCAGGCCTTCCTGGCGTCGTCCTCGCCCTCCAGGGCGAAGAAGGCGTACATGCCGCCGCGCGGTTTGGTCGGCAGGATCACGCCCGGAATCCGCGCCAGCCGGTCATAGGCAAGGTCGAGGCCGGTCCTGATCCGTTGCCTGATTTCTTCTACCAGCGGCTCGCCCTGGCGGATCGCGGCGACCGCCCCGGCCTGGATCGGGGCCGCGGTGCCGCTGTTGACATATTGCGTCATGGCGCCGAGCTGGTCGGCCACGCCTGACGGATGCGTCAGCCAGCCGATGCGCCATCCGGTCATCGCCCAGGCTTTGGAAAAACTGTTGACCGACAGCACCCGGTCGCCGTCCTCGGCGATCTGCAGGATGGAAGGGGCGACATCGCCGTCGAAATAGAGCCGACCATAGACCTCGTCGGAGATGATCCAGATGCCGGTGCAGCGGCTGAAATCGAGCAGCGCCTGCATTTCCGCGCGCGACGCGGTCCAGCCGGTCGGGTTGGACGGCGTCGACAGGAAGATGGCGCGGGTGCGCGCGTCGCAGGTGGCAAACAGCCGGTCGAGATCGAGCTGCCAGTCGCCCTTGAAATCGAGCGAAAACGGCCGCGGCTCGCCGCCGATCAGATGGATGGCATTGTGGATGTTCGGCCATTGCGGCGCGACATAGACGACATTGGTGCCGGTATCGACCAGCAGCTCCAGCGCCAGATACAACGCCTGCATGCCGCCCGGCGTGACCGTGGTGCGCGCGATGGGGATTGAGCGGCTATGGATGCGCGTCTGGTAGTCCGACAGCGCTTCGTTGAGGGCCCCGAGCCCGCGCATGTTGGGAACGTAGAAAGTCTGGCCTTCATCGAAGGCGGCCTTTGCCGCGTCGCGGATGAAGGCGGGCGTCACCATATCGCCCTCACCGTACCAGAGCGCGATGACATCGCCGAGTTCGCGCGCGCGCACGGCGAGGTTGGCGATGTTTTCGGTGTGCAGATCACGGATCTGGGCGCGCACGCCATCGAAGGCATAGCGCGCGCTGGACGATGACTGGGACGGTATGAACGACAAGGACTGAACCCCTCCCACCCGGAGCACAATGGTGGACTGCCCGAAAAGCCCCCTCCGGCACGGCAGTCGCTATCGACTTCGGATGCTATCCAAAGTGCCGCGCTTTTCAAGGCAAAAGTTTTAAGCTTAAAAAGTTTGGTCGGCCTGTTGCTCAGCCGGTACGCCTTTTCAGCCGCACCCGCCTAGGCCAATTCGTCCCGCGCGGCGGCGCAATTGGCGGCGGCGCCGGCGCCGAGAAACATCGTGTCGCTGGCCAGCACGAAGAAGCTCGCGCCTGTCATTGCCCAGCGGCTGATGGCCTGCGGGCTGGCGCAAAATATGCCGGCGGTTTTGTTGTGTTTGATCGTAGCCATAATTATGGTCCGGATCGCGTCGTTGAGCCTGTCGGCGCCTTTCGGTCCGATCGCATCGATCGACACGGAAAGATCGCCAGGGCCGACAAAGATCACGTCGACACCGTCGACGGCGGCGATCGCGCCGATATTGGCCAGCCCCTCCGCCGTCTCGACCTGGACCGCGACGACGATCCGCTCATTGGCGGAGGCCAGATATTCGGGGATGCGATAGCCATAGCCGGCGGCCCGCCCGGGGCCGACGCCGCGTTCGCCGAGCGGCGGATAGCGCGAGGCCTTCACCGCTGCCTCAGCCTGGGCGGCGGTCGAAACACGCGGGATCAGCACGCCTTCCGCGCCGCTGTCCAGTGCTGCCTGGATCGCTTCGGGAGCATGGCCCGGAACGCGCACCATGGCCGGCACGCGATGCACGTCGGCAGCGCGTATCATGGTCTCGATCATGTCGCGCGCGATCTGCGCGTGCTCCCAGTCGATGCAGAGGAAATCGAGCCCGGACGACGCCATCACTTCGACCGCGACGGGATGGGGGATGGCGACGAAGGAACCCACAAGTTTCGTCTTCTCGATGCATTTCTGGCGGAACTCGCTCATGTCGATCCTCTTTTCATCTGGCCCAAATTCATATCCGCAATCGGCAACGACGCGAAGCTACTTCAGGCTTGAAATATTTTTGAGCGGGCCTAGCGTGTGGCTCTTTCGCCGCGAGTTTCCAGCATGATCAAAGCGCATCCCCTGCACGGCCCGAACAGATTGAAGCTCGGCGTCTTTTCGACCAACGCCGATGGCGGGCTTGCCATCACCGATGTGCCGGAGCGCTGGATGGCGAGCTGGCGGGACAATCTGACGGCGGCGCAGATCGCCGACC
>JAEKLU010000281.1 GCA_019509685.1 Mesorhizobium sp.
CGATAATCATGATCGTCCGACTCGTCGGCCTCGACGAGCTTGAGCAGATTGTCCTCGCCGCTCATCGCAATCCGTCCCAGGCCTTGATATCTCCCGCCGCGAGCCCGCCCATGCGGTCGTGGATTCGCGGACCGCAGCTCATGGCCAGGCAGAACAGGATTTCGTCGGGGCGCGGCCCGTCGCTGATGCCGACCTCCATGGCGTCGAAATGGCTGCGCACATAGGCGGCGTTGGTGTGGCCGAGCGGCACATCGAGCCGCGAACCGAAGGCGCCGACCTTGGTGGCCGACGGCACGATCGCTTTGGCATCGCCGAGCCGCTCGCGCATCGCGTAGCCGCCCGGTACATGCCACAGCGCGCCATGCTCGAGCTCGCCCGACGAGCCGACGATGGTGCCCTTGCCGTAGCCGTCGATCAGTTTGACGTCGCCGCCCAATGCGGCAATGAGCTTATCCGTGAGCAGCAGGCCGAGCGGCTTCAGATCGTCCATGGCGCCCTGCAACTCTTCCACGTAGCGGCCGGCGAAGGGGTTCTTGACCAGCGCCACGGCCGCGGCGCGACGGCGCGGCGCAACCGCAACAGGCCCGCCGTCGTGAAAAATCTCCTCGGTCAGAACCGCGATCTTGCGGATCGGAAACTCAGGCATGGGCAACTTCCTTCCCTGGATTTTTGTTGGGCGCGGCAAGCGCCATGGAACCACTGATGCGGGCTTCCCCGCCAAGAAACAGCGCCGAGGCGGCAATCAGGCCGCGCCGGCGAAAATCTTCGGCGACCGCGAGGCCATTGTCCAGCGCCCGCGCTACCTCGCCAAGGGCAAGCGTGCCGACTGTGTGTGTCACCAGCCGTGTGCCGAGATCGCTGTCGGGCGACAATTCGTGCGCGGGAATGCGCTTGATGGCCGGATTGCCGGGCAGGTCGACGGCGTTGGCAATGAGCGTTGCCGCCGCATCGGCCTCGGCGCCGGTGCGCGCAAGGACGGTGACGGCGTCGGCAATGCCAAGCGAGAAGGAGCGGCCGCGCCAGCCGCTGGTGGCAACGCCGCGCACGCCGTCTTCGGTGCGAATGGTGACGCGGTCGGCCATGCCGTTGCCGGTGCCGGCGATCGCCACGGTCATCGACTGGCTTTCGCCGAGATGCAGGGCGCAGTCGCCGCCATTGTTGACATAGGCGCGATCTAGCCGGCGACCGGCGAGCATTGCGCTAAGAATTTCGTCGGCTACCGAACCGGCGACAGCGGCCATCGGCGTTATGAAGCATTCCGCCAGCGGCATGACGGCTGCTTCCATCCGGCGGGCGGTTGGACCTGCGAAATCGCGTGGCGCCAGGAAGAACGCCGGCAGACGCAATTCGGGAAGCTCTTTGACCAGCTCCATCAGGATGGTCTGAAAGCAGTCAACCGCCTGCGCGTAAGCGGCGCGGCATTCATCCGCCTCGCCAAAGGCTTCGACGATCAGGTCGATCGGCCCATGGTTGAGATGGAGCCGTCTGCCGTCGGCCAGCCAATGCGCCTGCGGGCCTTGCATCATCCGGCCCCGTTCGCCGCGGCACGCCGCAGCTGCGCCAGCGGTGGCCAGGGATTTTGAACCACAGCCCCTGAGCCACGGCGCGGATTGAGATATTCGCCGCCTTTGGCGACGATGTCGTCGACGCTGCGTATCTCGGCCTCGTGGCCGCCCAACCTGACATAATCGTCGCGGCGCATGGTGAATTCGATCGGCGCCACCAAAGCCGGGGTCGGCACATAGCCGAAAGCGCCTTCCGGCACGCGGGTGACATCGACCATCAGCGTGATGCCACCACCCGGCCAGACATAGACCGGCGCGCCGCCGACCGTCACATAGGTCTTCAGGCCTTGTACCGAGCGGGTGAGGTTGACCGGATTTTCGGTGACCCCGGCGCGCAGCGAGCCGCCGGCACCACCGATGAACAGCACGGTGCACAGCGCCGGCTCGCAATTGTCCTCGATCAGGCCGACGGACTTCTGCAGTCGATCCGGGAACGACCTTTCGACCGGCTTCAAGTCGTCATCAAGCTCGTAGTAGGCGAACTGCTCGCCAGTGGTCGAAACCATCAGCAGCGACAGGCCAGGGCGCGCGCCCTTCTTGGCGTTCCAGTCGCCGAGGATCGACAGCGGATCGGAAATCGAGGTGCCGCCCCAGCCGAGGCCGGGCTCCGACACCTTGAAGTAGCGGCCAGGCGTCGAACGGCGGCCGATGATCTTGATGCCCGTATCCTCCCAGCCCAGCACCTTGCCGGCCTGATGCTCGGAGACGACGCCGGTGATGTGGTCGTCGACCACCACCACCTCGTCGACCAGCCCGCGCCACTGCGTAGCGAACATGCCGATGGTGGCCGAACCGCAGCCGACGCGCATGCGATGCTCGATTTTGCCGTCGATGACCGGCGCCTTGCCGGCCTCGACGATGATTGTCGCGCCACCGTCGATGGTGAGTTCGACCGGCTTGCGGTTGCAGAGGTTGAGCAGCGCATCGCAGGTGGCGCGCCCTTCCTGCTTCGAGCCGCCGGTCAGGTGATGAACGCCGCCGAGCGACAGCATTTGCGAGCCGTATTCACCGGTGGTGACATGGCCGATCGCCTCGCCGCCGGCGCGCACGATCGCCGTCTCGTCGCCGATGTGGCGGTC
>JAEKLU010000138.1 GCA_019509685.1 Mesorhizobium sp.
GTGAACTGACCCCATAAAGTTGGACGGTTCATTGAGCTGGTCGATTTAAGGGCTGGGTCCTGTATTGCACAGGGGCCAGCCCTTTCAGTTTCAGTTTGATGCGGCGATGGTTGTAATAGTCGATGTAACGCACGATGGCCGTCTCGAGGCTTTCGACAGTTTCGAACTTTTCCGGATGGAAGAGCTCGGACTTGAGGGTGGCAAAGAAGCTCTCCATCGGTGCATTGTCGAGACAATTGCCCTTGCGTGACATGCTCTGTCGGAGGCCTCTGGCTTCCAGCCTGCGCTGGAATGCCGGCATCTGGTACTGCCATCCCTGGTCGGAATGCAGGATCGGCCGTTCGTCCTCATTGAGTCGTGCGAAGGCCTTGGTCAGCATATTGTTCACCAGTTTGAAGCGTGGCCGCTGTGCAGTCTCGAAGGCGACGATCTCGCCATTGTAGAGATCCATGACCGGGGACAGATAGAGCTTGTCGCCGGCCAGGCTGAACTCCGTCACGTCGGTCACCCATTTGCGGTTGGCACGCTC
The DNA here is from genome assembly GCA_019509685.1 of Mesorhizobium sp. The sequence goes on from JAEKLU010000138.1 coordinate 530, forward strand.
GGCGCTGAACTTGCGCTGCAACAGATCAGGAGCGGTTCGCCCAACCTCGCCTCTGTAGGAACGATACTTTTTCGGCCTGACCAGCGACTTCAATTCCATCCCGGCCATCAGGCTCTGGACGGTCTTGTGGTTGACGCGTTGACCCTGCCGACGCAGTTGCGCGGTCACCCGGCGATAGCCGTAGCGGCCCTTGTGGTCGTCGAAAATGGCCTTGATCGCCTCCTTCAACGCCGCATGACGGTCCGGGCGCGTCGCTGCTTTCTGTCTATAATAGAACGTGCTGCGCGGCAGCTTCGCCAGTTCGAGCAGCCCCTCAAGCGGATGCAATGGCCTTAACGCCTGGACGGCTTGCGCTTTTTGGGCACCTGTCCTTGCGCTAAGGCCTTCAGTTTTTTTAGGTAGTCGTTCTCCATCCGCAGATGCTTCAGCTCAGCCAGCAGTTCTTCACGGCTTTTGGCCTCGTCATTGGCTGCAACAGGCACTGTGGGGGCCGGCGGCTTTGACATGGGGCGTCCTCTGGGACGAGGCCCAAGCGCCTCTATCCCGCCCGCATGATAGCGCTTCTCCCAGCCCGCCAGGCAACCGGCATTGCGGATATTGAACAACGCTGCAGTCTGGCGATACGGCAGACCTTCTTCCCACATCCGCTCAAGCACTGACAGCTTGAACGCTGCGTCGTAACGACCGTACTTGCTCGATAGCCCGGCATCACCATGCGCCTGGTACAACGCAACCCACTTGCGAACAGTCGCCGCGTCAATTCCATGCTTCGACGCCGCGCTCGCAAAGCTCTCGGCCCCGCACAAATAGCTATCGACAACCGAGCGCTTGAAACTCGCACCGTGTTTGGACATGCAAAACCCCCGAAGGTTGTGTCCAACTTTCGGGGGTCAGTTCACTTTGCCCGGGCTTTTCTTTTGCCATCCGGCAGCCTACCTCTGCCTCGACCCTTTTCGTTTTGTTTTGACGCAATTCCGGACGGAGAGTTACGGCGAAGTCGCCGAACTTGACCGCTTCACACTTTTCCTGGAATTGCTCTAGCTCGGGAGCTTCGTATGGCCGGTTACGACTATGATCTTTTCGTCATCGGCGGCGGCTCCGGCGGGGTGCGGGCAGCCAGGGTGGCCGCAGCATTGGGCAAGCGCGTCGCCATCGCCGAGGAGTACCGCTTCGGCGGTACCTGCGTTATTCGCGGCTGCGTGCCGAAGAAGCTCTATGTCTATGCTTCGCAATTTCCCGAGCATTTCGCCGACGCCGCCGGCTATGGCTGGACGGTGCCGGAGGCGAGCTTCGACTGGCCGACGCTTGTCGCCAACAAGGACAAGGAGATCGCCCGGCTCGAGGCCATCTACAAGCGCAATGTCGAGGGCGCCGGCGGCGAGACGTTTCATTCGCGCGCTGTGCTTGTCGATCCGCACAGCATCTATCTGGTCGCCGAGGACCGCACCGTCAGCGCCGACCAGATCCTGATCGCCACCGGCGGCCGTCCGGCGGCGCATCCGGCGCTGCCCGGCCACGAATATTGCATCTTCTCCAACGAAGCTTTCGACCTCAAGCAACTGCCGAAGGCGATCATGATCGAGGGCGGCGGCTACATCGCTGTCGAATTCGCCAACATCTTCCATGGTCTGGGCGTCGACACCACGCTGGTCTATCGCGGCAAGGAGATCCTCTCGCGCTTCGACATGGACCTGCGCCATACGCTGCATGAGACCATGGAGAAGAAGGGCATCAAGATTCTTTGCCACGCCGTGTCTGAGTCGGTGCGCAAGCGGCCGGACGGCAGGCTCGACGCGCTGGTCACCGGCGGCAAGGTGCTGACGGTAGACCAGGTCATGCTGGCCATCGGGCGCATCCCCAACACCGAGAATATGGGCCTGGAAGGCATCGGCGTCGAACTCGGCAAGACCGGCGCGATTACCGTCGACGACTATTCGCGTACCAACATCGGCAACATCTGGGCGATCGGCGACGTCACCAACCGCGTGCAACTGACGCCGGTCGCGATCCATGAGGCGATGTGCTTCATCGAAACCGCCTTCAAGAACAACCCGACCGCGCCTGACCACGACACCATCCCGACGGCTGTGTTCTCGCAACCGGAGATCGGCACCGTCGGCCTGTCGGAGGACGAGGCGGTCAAGCGCTTTGCGGATATCGAGATCTATCGCGCGTCCTTCCGCCCGATGCGGCACACGCTGTCCGGCCGTGACGAGAAGATGCTGATGAAACTGGTGGTCGACGGCGCCACAAGAAAAGTCATCGGCGCGCATGTTCTCGGGCCGGATGCCGGTGAGATGGCGCAACTGCTCGGCATTCCGCTGAAGGCGGGGCTGACCAAGGACGATTTCGACCGCACCATGGCCGTGCATCCGACCGCGGCGGAAGAACTCGTCACCATGTACAAGCCGACATATCGCGTCAAAGATGGTCAGCGCGTCTGACTTTTGCTCGACCGTCAATGGAGTGGTTCATGTCCGTCCCCGGCTCCGCACCGCTCGATCATGAGTTTGGCGGACGCGTCAATCAGGTCGTAGACAAGGCCGTCGAGGAGGGACGCATTGTCGGCGCCGTGATCCTCGTTGCCCGGCGCGGCGAAATCCTCTACGGCCGCGCTGCCGGCCTGGCCGACCGCGAAGCGAGGAAAGCGATGACTCCGGACGCGATCTTCCGGCTTGCCTCCGTTACCAAGCCGGTCGTCGCGACCGCCGCTCTTGCCCTTGTCGAAGCCGGCGTGATTGGCCTCGATGATCCCTTGGCGAAGTTTATTCCGGAATTCCGGCCGAAGCTGGCGGATGGCAGCGAGCCCGCCATCACCATCCGCCAGTTGCTGACGCACACTGCTGGCCTTGACTACCGTTTCCGCCAGGCGGCGGACGGGCCCTATCATCGCGCCGATGTCTCCGACGGTCTCGACCAGCCTGGCCTTTCCATGGCCGAGAATCTCCGCCGCATCGCCTCGGTGCCGCTGTCCTGCTTGCCGGGAACGGGTTGGGGCTACTCGGTGGCCATGGATATGCTCGGTGAAGCCATGGCGAGGGCCACGGGCACGTCCCTGCCGGAACTGGTCGATCGCCTTGTCATCCAGCCGCTCGGCATGCATGACGCCGCCTTTGCCGTGCGCGACCGGTCCCGGCTGGTGACGCCCTACGCCGATGGACCCGGCAAGGCCGTTCCGATGGGAGAACATCACCGCGTGCCTTTCGGCGATGGTTTCATCTCATATTCGCCTGGCCGTGTCTTCGATCCGACGTCCTTCGCCTCGGGCGGTACCGGCATGAACGGCACCGCCAGCGATGTCCTCAAACTGCTCGAAGCGCTGCGTTCGGGCGGCGCGCCGGTCATCCGCCCCGAAACGGCAGCGGCGATGACCAAGGACGCCATACCAGACCTTGAAACCACCATGCCCGGCTGGGGCTGGGGGCTCGGCTTTTGCGTTCTGCGCGACCCGCTCGCCGCATCGACGCCCCAAACCGCCGGCACCTGGCGTTGGGGTGGCGTCTACGGCCATTCCTGGTTCGTGGATCCGGCGTTGGGCCTGACGGTGGTGGCGCTGACCAACACGGCCATCGCCGGCATGACGGGCGCTTTCCCCGATGCGCTGCGCGATGCCGTCTACGGCAGGCAGGCCTGAGGGAACGGAAGCCGCCGCCGGCCATTGCCAGCGGCGGAAGATTGCTACAGCAGCGTGCCGCGCAAGATGACCAGCGCCACCGAGAAGTAGATCACCAGGCCGGTGACATCGACCAGCGTGGCGACGAACGGCGCCGAGGCGCTGGCGGGGTCGAAGCCGATGCGCTTCAGCGCGAAGGGCAGCATCGATCCCGACAGGGACCCGAAGGTGACGATGCCGACCAGTGCGGCGCCCACCGTCGTGGCAATCAGCGGCCAATGCGGGCCATAGTCGTAGAAGCCCATATATTGCCAGAGCGCGATGCGGCAAATGCCGACCACGCCAAGCATGGCACCGAGCACGAGGCCGGTGGGCAGTTCACGCAACGCCACCCGCCACCAGTCCCGAAGACCGATCTCTCGCAGCGCCAGCGCCCGGATGACCAGGGAGGTCGCTTGCGAGCCGGAATTGCCGCCGGAGCTCATGATCAGCGGAATGAACAGCGTCAGCACGATCGCTTTTTCCAGCTCACCCTCGTAGCTCTGCATGGCATTGGCCGTCAGCATCTCACTGATGAACAACGCGCAGAGCCAGCCGCCACGCTTGCGGATCATGGCGAGGAAGCTCATCTTCATATACGGCTCGTCGAGCGCCTCCATGCCGCCGAAACGATGCACGTCCTCGGTCGTCTCCTCGATCATCGTGTCGATGATGTCGTCGATGGTGACGATGCCGAGGATCTTGCCATGGTCGACGACCGGCAAGGCGAGCAGGTCGTATTTGGAGATGGTCTGCGCCAGGGCCTCGCGGTCGGTCAGCGGCGTCACCGTCACCGGCATGCGGTCGGGCGCCACCGTCAGGATCGAATCCTCCGCATTGCCGGTGATCAGCCGGCGCAGCCCTGTTGAGCGCAGCAAAAGCTGCGTCTCCGGATCGACGATGTAGATGGCATAGATCGTCTCGCGGGTACGCTCGACCTTGCGGATGTAGTCGAGCGTGCGGCCGACGGTCCAATCCGCCGGCACGCTGACGAACTCCGTCGTCATGATCGAGGCGGCGCTGCCTTCCGGATATCCCAGGATGGAAAGCAGCGTGGCGCGCAGGGGTGCTGCAAGCGCGCCGAGCAGTTCCGAGCGGGCCGGTTCCTCCAACTCGCGCAGGATGTCGGCCGCGCGGTCGACCGACATGGCGGTCAAAAGCTTGCTCGCCTTGGCGCGCGGCAGGTCATCGACCAGTTCCGGCGCGTCTTCGAGCTCCGGTTGGTCGAAGATCTCGACCAGCCGTTCGAACGGCACGACGCAAAGCAGCTCGATGGCCGTCTCGCGCGATTCATGGTTGAGCGCCTCGACCACGTCGGCAACGTGGTCGTTGGCAAGGACACGGGCGACGGCTACGGCTTCGTCGTCCAATACGGGTGCGAATTCGTTCATGGCTCACTCCTTGCCGTCCGGCAGGACGCGAGCCATCAGGTCACGTCAGGCAGACGGCGATTGCGTTCGACTGTGACTGTCGCCAGGCATGGCGCGTTGACCTTTCTGCTCGCGGGTTGGAATTCTGCGAGCGGCCGCAACATAGGAGTGCTTTTTACCGAGTCAATCGCAAAGAGCGCGGAAATCGGCTGAGGGCAGGCCGGATCGCGAGACTGTGATCGGCAGCATCGGTCGCCGCCCCCTGGTCGCTGCCAAATGCTTGGTATGGCTGGCTTATTTCTGCTTCATTCGGCGGAAGCGCAGCCACTTGTCCTCGGTCGGCCTTGGTTGCTGGGCGAGGATCGTCGTGAGTTCGCGCGGCAGGGTGGGAGCGAGCGGCTTCTTGGTCGCGACACCGTCGCTGATCGAAACCACGCTGTGGTAGAATTCTTCGCCTGAAAGCGAACGCGGGGCCACAGCCTCGTGCATGACGCTGATCACGGTGACAGCGGGGCAATTGTCCTTGATGGCCTGGTGGAACGCGATCTTGCCTTCGGGATCGAGGGCGCCGGTCGCCTCGTCGAGGAAGAGCAGGCCCGGCTGCTGCAGGATGATGCGGGCAACCACCAGCTTCTGCTTCTGGCCGCCCGAAAGAACCTGATCCCAGAGCTTGCCCTCGCGGCTTTCGTCCGAAAGGTGCTCGATGAAGTCGCCAAGGCCGGCCTTGTGCAGCGCCGCCGCCACCTGAGTGTCGCTATGATCGTTCTCCGAGCCCGGCAGGCAAACCAGTTGCTTCAGCGAAACCTGCTGCAGCTTGACCTCCTGCGCGGCGTAGAAGCTCGTCACGCCTTCCGGGAACACGATGGTGCCGCGGCCATAGGGCCACAGTCCGTTGATCGCCTTGATCAATGAGGTCTTGCCGCAACCGGACTCGCCCTTGAGGAAGGTCCATTCGCCACGGCGGAAGCGCAGATTGGCGGCGCTGAGGAAGGGGGTTGCGTCCTCGCCCTGATGCGCCAGCTCCAGCTTCTGGATGGTCAGGCCGAACACCGGGTTCTGGCTGCCATAGGCGAAGTCGGAGCGGCCGGTCTGCCGATAGAATTCCTGCGGCTGCTGGACGTTCTCGATCGCGTTGGCGAGCTCGGTTACGCGCTGGCTGTTGGCCCTGAGCGCCGCAATGGCCGGCATCACATGGATGAACCACGAGCACTGGCTGATCAGCTGGGCGACCATTTCGGAGCCGGTGATATAGCCTTTGTAATCCAAGCGGTTGTGGATGAACGACACCAGACCGGGACCATAGGCGACAATACGCGCGCCAATGAAATTGTAGATCAGTTCGAAGGACGTATAGCTGTTGTTGACGACATTGAGCTGACCCCAGGTTTTGTCGATATCGACATAGAGCCTGTCGTGCATCGATTTCTGCACATGCTCGCCATGCGAGGCGGCGACATGGAAGCTGCGGCGCAGGAACGTCGTCAACTCGCTGCGGTAGCTTCCCTCGGCCTTCTGCATGCGAATATTGAGACGCTCCAGCAACCTGCCGAGCTTGACGGCGATCCAGGTGTTCAGCGGCACGTAGGTCGCGACCGCCAGGAAAGCCAGAACGGCGCTGCCGTAGCTGCCGAGAAACTCCAGGCCTTTGACCTCGACCGAGGATCCGATCAGATTTTCGCCGATGAAATAAAGCGAGGTCGCAACACCCAGAACGCCCATGGCGAGACCGATCGCGCCGCCGGTCATGTCCTTGATCGATTCCTGGATGCGCTGGTCGATGTTGTCGGGCGCGACGATGCCGCCGGAGGCGGAGCCGTGCTGGGCATGGAAATGGGTATGGTTGCCGTCGAGCAAGGCCTGGTTGAACTGGCTGTTCAGCCAGCCACGCCATTTTCGATGCAAGGTTGCAGAGACAAGGCCGCGCACGCCGGTGAAGCCGGCATCCTTGAGCACCACCAGCAGCACGAGGATGCCGGCATTGGTCAGAATCGTCTGCAGCGGGTGGGTATTGGCCGCATCGTGGAGGAAGGCGATCGAATTGCCCAACTCGCCCAATGCCACGGCAAACCACACACCAGCCTTGCTGGACAGCGCCGTCAGCAAAGCGATGACGAAGGTGAGCGTCCAGGCCTCTTTCCACCGGTCAGAGAACCAGTAGGCGCGCATCAGCCCCCAGAAGGTACGCATCGACGATACCGGCGTCAGGGGCGAGGGCTTCGCGGCCTCGCTCGGTAGTTCTGCCGGTACTGTACGCCGCGGTCTGCCGACCCGAATCACGATCCCGCCCAAACCTTTTTTAGTTTTGTTACACAGAGTAACACCAATTGATCATTTTCTATTAATTTTCACCCCCTGGATGTGAATCGGCCCACGCGCCGTGACATCAAGGCAACAGGAAGCCACCCGCAAGTGGGTGTCTCCAGAGCTGATTTCGCGTTTCGACTCAGTAGGTTGGCAGGGGTTTCGCAACGGACGCCGACCTTCCGTTGGGGAAGCAAAAAACACGGCTTTGTGAACGGAAATGGCCCCGGATCAGCTCCGAACCGCTACTGCGTGGCGACCGGGATGCCTGAAAACTTACCGTCCGTGAGCGCTTCCGGCTTGCCCGATTCGTCTTTTCCGGAGGCGTCGAAATGGCCGGAAATGGTCTTGGTTGCGGCGTCGTATTTGTCGATGACGATCTCGCCGCTGCCAAAGTGGACATGGCCGACCATGGCGCCGGAATCGAGAATGTTGAAGTTGGCGCTGTTCGCCGGAGAGCCGGTCTTGAGCGGATAGCTGCCGACAAGGTCGTTCGGATCCTTGAGCGCGAGCATCGAATTGAAGGTCATGGTCGGTGAGCCTTGCTCGGTTCCCGACAGGTTGAGCATCGGCTTACCGGCCATCTGCATCGTCTGGGCCAAGGTGAAAGACGCCGTCCACGGCTTGCCGTCGAAGGTCGCCGACATGACCGCTTCGTCGGCCGATACACGTTGCAGCGATAACGGGATGCCGATGGCCGTCGCCAAGGACAGCAACTGCAACAATGTGCGTAGTCTGACCGCCATGTGTATATCCCCCGCGACCGGCCAATCCTATTCAGTCTAGCCCAGCGGTCGATCCAAGGCGATTCACCAGATCGTGTTTGCCTTGAATAACCAGACGCGTTTGACAATAGCGCATCTCAGGATCGAAGCTGAAGCGTGACGAGTTAACGTCAAGGGGGATGAAATGCCTGAACGCATAGTCTCAGCCGCATTGATCGCAACTGCCTTTTGGCTGTCGGCGGCGTTTGCCGCCAATCAGACCGTTCCGGCCAGCGCCGAAGGTCAAATCGAGTTCAACGCACCGTCGGGTAATATCGGCTGCATCTACACGCCGAAGGGTGGCACCAGCACCTACCAGCCGCGGGATGGCGGGCCGGAGCTTTCCTGCTCACGCGTCGAACCGAGCTATGTCACGGTCATCCTGGGGCCGAACGGGCCCGCGACATTGATCAAGAATCCCGGCGAGCAGGGCTGCTGCAGCGACGTCACCAAGCTCCAGTATGGCAACAGCTGGAGCAAAGGGCCGTTTTCCTGCCAGTCGTCGACGAAGGGAATGAGCTGCAGCGGCAGCAATGGTCATGGCATCGGCAAGCGCTTCGGCTTCCTGTGCGCCCATGACGGCGTATTTGCCTTCCAAGAGGAAGCAAGGCACGCCGGTGATGCCCATGCGTGACGCAGTGGCGACCTCGTTGCGCACCGCCTCGACATCGGCATCCGTCGGCAACAGCGTCTCGACCACGGCTGCGTCCATGCCGGCCTCGCGAGCGGCCTCGGTGAGCACCGCGGGATCGCCGATATTGGCGCCTTCCTCGAAATTCAGTTGGAAGAGGCGGCGCACCAGCCGGTTCTGAACGTCCTCACCGGCAGCGCCAGCCCAGCGGATGACGCGATGCGCATCGAGCGTGTTCGGCGCCACCTTGATGGCGTCGAAGGCGAAATGGATGCCCTCGGCCTCGCCGAGCGGCTCGATGCGGGCATGGGCCTGGCGGATGCGCTCTTCACTGCCGAACTTGCCCAGCATGTATTCGCGGCGATCCATGCCGCCAGCCGGTACGGTCGGATCGAGCTGGAACGGTCGCCAGCGTATCTGCACGTCGACATCGCCGACGATGGCAATCGCCTTGTCCAGCCGTTTCTGGCCGATGAAGCACCAGGGGCAGACGACGTCGGATACGACATCGACGGTGATCGCGTTCTCGGCACTCATGGTCGTCTCCTCCTCGTCGGCCTGCCTCAGTTGGGCTTTCGCCACCATGCCGGCAGCTGATAGCCGAATATGGGAGTCTTTTGCGGATGTTCCAGATAGTTCCAGTAAGCGATCCATTGCTGCGTGTTGTATTGCATCGGCACCATATAGTTGCCGGAAATCAGCAGCCGGTCGAGCACGCGCACCGCGGCGACGTAGTCTTCCTTGGTTCGCGCGTTCAGCATGGCGTTGATTGCCGCATCCACGGCCGGATCGGCGACACCGGCGAGGTTGAATGATCCTTCGGTTTTGGCCGCCACCGATCCCCAGCGCCCGACCTGCTCGCTGCCGGGCGACAGCGAGTTGTTGAAACCGCTCGAACCGATCAGAACCTCGAAGTCGTAGCGCTGCTTGCGCGACTGGATCTGATCGCCGT
>JAEKLU010000139.1 GCA_019509685.1 Mesorhizobium sp.
TTCATGGACGGCCAGTTCGGCACCGAGGATGGCGGCGGTCCGGGCACGATCTGGAAGATCGACGGCATTACGGGCGCGGTCTCCAAATTCGCCGATATCGACACCAACAGCGGACCCGGCATCGGCAACCTCGCCTTCGATCCGATCCATCGCCAGTTCTTCGCTTCCGATCTCGACACCGGCCTGATCCATCGCATCGACGCCACCGGCAAGTTGATCGACACATTCGACCATGGCGTTGCCGGGCGTCCGGCGCATAGCCTGGCCCCGGTCGCCGACGACGGGGCGGTCATGGACATCCAGGGCGCCGCCTTCGACACGGAAGACCCCGAGACCTGGGGCTACACGCAGGATGAACGCCGCGTCTGGGCGGTCTCCTATCACGGCGGCCGGCTCTATTATTCGGTCGGTGAAAAATCCGAGATCTGGTCGGTCGGCATAGCGCGCGACGGCAGTTTCGCCGGCGATCCGCGCTGGGAGCTGACGGTCAAGGCCGACAAGGACTACGCTATCGCGTTCGACAACAAGGGCTTCATGTATCTCGCCCAGCGCGGCCCGGTCGAAAACCGCTACGATTACAGCCGCTTCGCCGATTCCGGCAAGGGCGAGCTGATCCGCTACTGGCAGGAGGACCCGGACGATCCGGCAACCGAATCGACCTGGGTCGAGGTGCCTCAGGAATACGCGGTCGGCTTCCCGCAGGGCAACCGGCAATCGGCCGGCGGCGTCGACCTGCAATACGGCTATGATTCCGACGGCAATCTCGACACCAGCGTCTGTACCGACACCGTTGTCAACACCGGCGACAAACTGCGCGATAATCCCGAGCTTGCCGAGCGCCTCGCCGCCGGCGGGCCGCTTGCCGTGCACGGCGTGCAGTTGACGCCGAGCGCGCTGGTCAAGCCGGCAAACGTTCCGCCCTTCGGCTCATGGTTCGTCGACTTCGACGGCTATTTCGAGGATCCGGAGGTCGAGGGCCATGTCGGCGACGTAAGGGTCTGGCGCCCGTGCGAAGGCCGTGCCGGCTATTATGAGGAAATCGAGGGTGGCGGTTACCTGCCTCCGTTCTATCCGCCGGACTTCCCACCGCCCGGCAATCTGCCACCCTGCGTGGACGTCGAGGATGTGCACTATTACTGCACGCCGCGCGGACTGCGGGCTGACCTCACTCTCCATGACCATGCCGGCTTTGGCGGCGATTCGATCAAGGCGCAGTCCAGGACGCCCGGCGTCGGGGTGACAACCCCCATGTCGCACGTGCCGGGCAAGCCCTACACGGTCGATATCACCGGCCATAATCCTGGCGACACCGTCAATGTCGGGCTCTGCTTCTACCGAAAGACCGACCAGGACAAGGGTGGCTACTACCCTTGCTGCAAGGTGACGCTGCCGCTCAGAACGCCAGCAATCAGCTGCGAACGTTGAGGGAGGGACAGATGAACAATCTCAGCCTTTCCCGCCTCGCTTCGAGCAATCCGAAAACCGTCATGGAGACGATCATGAAACCCCTGTCATATGCCAGGCGCGGTGCGCGCTGGCTGATGGCGGCCGGTATCGCGGTCGCCATGATGCCGGCCTTGCCGGCACTTGCGGAAGACACAGCGCCAGCCAAGATCACCACTATTGCCGGCGCCGAGCCCAGGCTCGACCTGGACAATCCGCGTGTCATCAATCCCGAACCTGGCCGCATCGTGCCCTTCTTCACCAAGACGGGCGGCCAGCGCGGCTGCGACTATGTTTCCTACACGCTGACCTTCGGCCTGCGCGGCAATGAGCAGGCCTTCGGCAATCCGGCCTTCGCCGCTGCGCTGAAGAACGCCAAGATCGAGTTCAAGGACCAACTTGCGCACGGTCTGAAGATCGTCAGCGTGCATGTGACCGGCGACGGCACGGACGCTTCCGGCGGACCGCTGCCGGCAGCCGCGATCAGCAGCTCGGCCGATCCGGACGACACGGCGACGGTTTCCGATTTCCGGATTTCCGCCTCCGACCTCGACGGTTCCGGCGCACCGAACGAACGCACCATCACCTTCCAGATCCTGGCCAAGATCGACCAGGCGGCGTTTCCCGCGCCAGCCAATGTCGACAACCAGGGCTTGATCAAGGTGACTGTCGGAACCGGCACGGGGACCATCATCCCGTCGCAGGATCCGAGCAAACCGGATGACGGCAATCTGCTTACCGGTGCGAAGACGACGATCCATATCGACGTCACCAAATGCGACCGGCCGCCGCCACCTCCCGGCAAGGAATGCTTCAAGGTCGAGCGCGGCACGGTCGATTGCGTGCCCGGCGGCGGCGCCTTCATCTACCATATGCCGGTCGGCCCCGAGATGGGCGGCAAATGGGTGCAGGTGTCGACGACGACCCCCGGCATCAACATCGTTCCCGACACGCAGAAAGTGCCGGTCGGCGGCGGCGTGCTGAACTGGAAGATCATCGGCGCCTCGCCCGGCGAGACCATCCACCTCATCGTCACCGGCATCGAGACCTATGCCGGACCGAAGGAAGGCTGGGGGCTTTGCTGCACGCAGGTCATCGACATCGTCATCCCGCGTGACCTGAGGTGCCCACCCAAGGACAAGGAACCGGACCTCAAAGTCGAGAAGCATGCCGACGTGCCGCGTTGCACGATGGCCGGCGGCTGCGACTTCACCATCACGGTCACCAATGTCGGCGACGCGCCCTATAACGGCAAGATCGTGCTCGACGAGGTGACGCTGCCGGCTGGTTCGGTGCTGACCTCGGGGCCGAACGCGCCCTGGGTCTGCGCGCCTGCAACGACGCCGATGACGTGCACCTATCCGGTGACGACGCTCAACCCCGGCGCCTCCGTCAACCTCAAGCTCGGCTTCAAGCCGGCCGGCGGCTGGCAGGGCAGCGTGCTGCGCAACTGCGCCGCCTATGATTACGACGCCAGCGGCAAGCCGCTGTTCGGCAGCCAGTACAACGACCGCGGCTGCGCTTCGATCCCGATCTGCCGCCGTGGCGATCGCGACCCGCAGTGCAGCCCGCCGGTCGAAAAGAAGGTCGACCTGATCCTGAAGAAGCGCGCCCGCATCCCGGTCTGCACGGCCGACGGCGTCTGCTATTTCGTGATCGACATCATCAACAACGGCAGCAATACCTATAACGGGCCGTTGACGGTGAGCGACAGCTACCCCGGCGGCGCGCCGACCTCCTCGACCTTCGGGCCGAGCCCGCCCTGGACCTGCGGCCCGAACGGCCCTGGACAGTTCCGCTGCGACAACGCCGGCATCTCACTGCCCGCGGGTGCCACGACATCGATCGTCGTCAAGACGGTGATGCCGGCGAACTACCGGCCGGATACGGTGGAGAACTGCGCCGAGGTGAAGGCCATTCCCGGTGAGGTCGACGTCGACAACAACAAGTCCTGCGCAACCGAACGCATCCGCCATCCGAATGGCGGGCAGCCCGGCCTGCGCATCACCAAGGTGTGCGGCGGAGAACAACTCGTTCGCGCCGGAATGACCGCCTGCCGCATAACGGTCACCAATGCCGGCACCGCTGCTCCCAGCGGACCGGTGCGGGTCAACGACGCCGCAACGCTGGTGTCCGGCGGCGCTCCGGTGCAGGTCCAGACCGTGACCCCGGATGGTGCGGACTGGAACTGCGGTCCGGTGCCGGCCAACTCGCTGTCCTGCCAGATTCCCGGCGCCGTGATGACGCCCGGAACCAGCCGGCACTTCGACGTGACGGTCAGCGACCGAGGGGCGTTCGAGAACTGCGCACGCGGCTCTTACGGGCCGGCCCCGGGCGACGATATCGTCTACCCGATCAATCAGGCCTGCGCGAAGGGCGGCGGCGGCTCGAACATCCGTGTCGAGAAGACCGGCGATGCCGAGTGCCAGCCAGGTCAACCCTGCTCGTTCGAGATCACCATCACGAACGATGGCCAAAACCCCTTCTCCGGTCCGGTCCGCATCGGCGATGCGATCGGCGTGGAAGGGCTTGGCCGGCTGGAAGGCGTTCAGATCACCTCGATCGACCCGCCCTTCGGCTGCTCGCCGGAACCGGCAAGCCTGCCGGCCTCCTGCATCGCCAACCTGACGCTGGGGGCCGGCGAAAGCCATAGCCACCACGTCACCGTGATCCTTCCCGAGGATGGGCGTCTCGCCGATCTGCAGGGTTCGGTCAACGGCCAGAACTGCGTCGGTGTGCTCCCGCCGGACACGCCGGTGCAGGGCGGCGGCGAGGTGCTGTCGCGTGATCTGACCACCGCCCAGGGCGACCGCGGCAAGGCCTATGCTTGCCACCCCTTCACCATCAGGCATGAGGTGAAGAAACAGTGCTCGAATGGGCTGGTGCTCAACTCGGCCGGCCGCTGCGCCTGCCCGGTCGGCACTACCTTCCGCGACGGCCAATGCTCGGGTGGCGGCACCAAACTGTTGCCGCTGCCGCCACCGCCGCGCTGCGTCCTGCTGCAAGGCCAGATCCGGACCGAGGACGGACGTTGCGTCTGCCCGCGCGGCACCGAGCTGGCGAACGGCAAATGCGTGCAGGGTGACCAGCCGGAAGAGCCGCAGTGCACGCTGCGTCCTGGACAGTACCGCGACCGGGACGGCAATTGCGTCTGCCGCCGCGGCGAGCTGGTGGATGGCATCTGCCAGGTCATCCAGCAGACCTGTTCGGTGCGCGGCGCGCTGCCGACATCGGGCGGCAACGGCTGCTATTGCCCGGACGGCACGCATCTTGACCGCATGGCGAAGGCCTGCGTGCCGGACAGGCAGCCGCCTGGACAGTGCCGTATCCGGGGTCAGTTCCGCGACGGCAACGGCGACTGCGTCTGCCCGAGCGGGATGGAGGTGCGGGACGGCGCCTGCCGGCCGATCCTGAGCAAGCAGTGCCCGATCCGTGGCCAGGTGCGCGATGCCAATGGCAATTGCGCCTGCCCGGATGGCCTGGAGGTCCGCGGCAGTGCCTGCCAGCGGCCGAAGCCGACCCAGGAGCAGTGCACGATCCGCGGCCAGACCCACAACAAACGGGGCGACTGCGTCTGCCCGCGTGGAACCGAGGTTCGCGACGGCGCCTGCCGCAAGCCACAGCAGGAATGCGCTCCTGGCTCGCGCTACATAGACGGACAGTGCCAGCCTATGTTCATCAAGCAGCGCTGCCCGGTGGGCACAGTCGGACGGTTCCCGGATTGCACGCCGACACGTCGGCGGCCGGGTATCGAGATCAACCCCGGCATATTGCTCAACCCGAACCTGCTGCGTCAGCTGCCGCTGCGGGAGCCACGCCAGCCACGGCGCCTGCTGCAGGACCCGAACGGCGCCAACATCCAGAACTTCAAGCCGTAATTTCTCGGTCGGCTGAAGACGACACCCCGCCGGAGCAATCCGGCGGGTTTTCTTTTCCACATCGAAGATGGTCGCTCAGGCAAGGGCACCAAGGCGCCATCGAAAACATGCTTCCCCTTGACTGGATCATGGTCTAGGCAATCGCCCTGACAGGCGCGGCAACACGCGCAGGACCGCTGGGAGATTTGCAGCATGAGCAAGAAAACCCTGATCGCGCCGTCAGTGCTGGCATCGGATTTCTCGAAGTTGGGTGACGAAGTCGAAGCCGTTGCGGCAGCAGGCGCCGACTGGATCCATCTCGACGTTATGGACGGCCATTTCGTCCCCAACATCACCTTCGGCCCGCCGGTGATCAAGGCGATCCGCGGCCGCACCAGGGCCTTCTTCGATTGCCATTTGATGATTGCGCCGGCCGACCCCTATCTCGCGGCCTTCGCCGAGGCCGGTTGCGACGGCATGACCGTACATGCCGAGGCCGGCCCGCATCTCGACCGCTCGCTGCAGACCATCAAGAGCCTCGGCAAGCGGGCTGGTGTCGCGCTTAATCCGGCGACGCCGGAATCGGCGATCGAGTATGTGCTCGACCGGCTCGACCTGATCCTGATCATGACCGTCAATCCGGGCTTCGGCGGGCAGGCCTTCATCCCGGCCATCGTCGACAAGGTGAAGCGTGTGAAAGCGCTGATCGGCGATCGGCCGATCCGCATCGAGATCGACGGCGGCGTTTCGCCCGAGACGGCGCCGCTGGTGACCGCGGCCGGCGCCAGTGTGCTGGTGGCGGGCGCCGCGGTGTTCAAAGGCGATAGTGTCGAAGCCTATCGGGCAAACATCGAAGCGATCCGCTCGGCGGCAGACAGGGCTGTCAGTTGAATGCGCCTGGTTCCACGCGCTCGGGGCGGTACAAACGGACCCGTTGTTGAACCATTGTTCAATATATCAACCTGTCGATAAATCTCATCTTTTCCTGACTGCGCTTTACTTCAATCGATAATGGGACCACTCGTCTCGTCTTAAAGTCGAATATCGTCATCTCCCGCTTGAGGCAGAAAAGCCCAACGGTATGATACATGCGCGGGATATTGCTTCGCGACAGAGCCCTGACGAGGCAAGAGCAGGGACAGGAGCCAGTTTGACATACGGGACCGGCGATCCGGACGAAGGCAAGGGTGCCAAGAGCACGCTGGCCAGCTCAGTCTACCATCAGCTCCGCGATGACCTTCTGCGGGGAGCCTTGGAAAGCGAAAGCAAGCTGCGCGTCGAATGGGTCGTCGCCCGTTATGGAGCCGGCGCGTCGCCTGTCCGTGAGGCGCTCAACCGCCTGGCCGCCGAAGGCCTGCTCGGACGCCACGACCAGCGCGGCTTCTTCCTGATGCCTGTGAGCGCGGCCGAGCTCGAAGAGCTGACGCACACGCGCTGCTGGCTGGAGGAACGCGCGCTGCGCGAATCCATCGCCCATCGCACCGCCGAATGGGAAGAGCACCTGGTGCTCGCCTTGCATCGCCTGGCGCGGGCAGACCGGCGCCTGCCAGACGATCCGGCGACCAACAATCCGGAATGGGAAAAGCTGCACCGCGCCTTCCACCGCGCCTTGATCTCGGCCTGCCGGTCGCATTGGCTGATCGGCTTTTGCGATCAGCTTTCCGACCAAGCCTCGCGATACCGGCTGATCTCGCAGCGCGGCCCCGGAACCGAGCGCGACGACATCGGAGAGCATCGAACGATTGCCGAGCGCACGCTGGACGGCGATGCCGACGGCGCTGTCGAAGCCTTGCTAAATCACTACCGCATGACGGCGGCGCTCTGCATGGAGCGCTTCAACCAGGGCTATGCGCCGTTGGCCGCAGGCAAGGCGCGGCGCGGCCGCAAATAAAGCAATTCCAGGAAAAGTGTGAAGCGGTTTTCCGTCCGGAATTGCGTCAGAAGCGCGAGCTAAAGCGGTCCGCCGTTTCCGTGAAACGGTGAACGCTATAGCTGTCGCCCAACGGCAAATCTGTTATTTGCTCTGACAAATATGACGAGCCGACCAAGGCTTCGTCGATATGCCAGGGACGACCATGACCAACCACTTGTTCGACGCCTTCCGCAACCGCATGCCGGCGCCCGACCGTTTGTTGATGGAGACGGATGACGGGCGTTCGATCTCTTATGGCGACATGCTGGCAAGATCGGCGCAGCTCGCGCATGCGCTGCTGCAGATGGGCGTCCAGCCCGGCGATCGCGTCGCCGTGCAGGTCGAGAAAAGCCCTGAAGCCGTGTTGCTCTATCTCGCCTGCGTGCGCGCCGGCGCCGTCTTCCTGCCGCTCAACACCGCCTACACGCTGGCCGAATTGGCGTATTTCCTCGGTGACGCGGAGCCGCGGCTGGTCGTCTGCGATCCGGCGCGGGCAACGGAGATCGAGGCGCTGGCACAAACGACAGGCGCCGCCACCGCAACGCTCGGCAGCAGCGGCCAGGGCTCGCTGATGGAACAAGCGTCGCGCTTGCCGTCGGATTTCCACGATGTCGCACGCGGCCCGGACGACCTCTGCGCCATCCTCTATACCTCCGGCACGACCGGACGTTCCAAGGGCGCGATGCTCAGCCACGAGAACCTCGCTTCCAACGCGCGGGTGCTTGCCGATTGCTGGCGCTTCACCGCCGACGACGTGCTGATCCACGCGCTGCCGGTCTTCCATACGCATGGCCTGTTCGTCGCCACCAACGTCGTCCTCATCGCCGGCGCCAGAATGCTGTTCGAACGCAAGTTCGACCCGGCTCGTCTTGTTTCGCTGCTGCCGCGCGCCACGGTTTTGATGGGCGTGCCGACCTTCTATGTGCGGCTCCTGCAGCAGGATGGCTTGAACGAGCAGGCCGCCAGCTCCATGCGGCTGTTCATTTCCGGCTCGGCGCCGCTGCTGGCCGAGACGCACAAGGCCTGGCGCGAGCGCACGGGTCACGCCATCCTCGAGCGCTACGGTATGACCGAAACCAACATGAACACCTCCAATCCCTATGACGGCGAGCGGCGCGCCGGCACGGTCGGCTTTCCGTTGCCGGGTGTCTCGCTGCGCGTCACCGATCCTGAAACAGGCGATCAAGTCTCGCAAGGCGGGATCGGCATGATCGAGGTCAAAGGGCCGAATGTCTTTGCCGGCTATTGGCGCATGCCGGAGAAAACGAAAGCCGAGTTCAGAAAGGACGGCTTCTTCATCACCGGCGACCTCGGCCTGATCGATGCCGACTTCTATGTCCACATCGTCGGGCGCGGCAAGGACCTGATCATCTCGGGCGGCTACAATGTCTATCCGAAGGAGATCGAAAGCGAGATCGACGCGCTGGACGGCGTCGCTGAGAGCGCGGTGATCGGCATAGCGCATCCGGACTTCGGCGAGGGCGTTACCGCGGTCGTGGTGCGCAAGCCGGGATCTGCGATCAGCGCCGCCGACATCGCCTTGGCCATCGCCGAACGGCTGGCGAAGTACAAGCATCCGAAGCAGGTGATCTTCGTCGACGACCTGCCGCGCAACACGATGGGCAAGGTGCAGAAGAATGTTCTGCGCGACGCGTATAAGGGTATTTATGACAAAGCCGGCTAACAACACTGCGTCGTCATCCTAGGGCGAAGCAAGGAGCGAAGCGACGCGGCGCAGACCCTAGGATCCATGCCGTGACGCTAAGGCGTTGCAGCGGTTACAGAATTCTGCACCGTTGCGCCCTACGGCAGCAGTCACGGCATGGATCCTCGGGTCAAGCCCGAGGATGACGAAAGCGCGAGGGGCCTAGGCAGCAAAAACCTTCTCACCACCGATCCAAACGCCGCTGACGTCCAATCCTTCCGTCAGCCCAACGATGTCGGCCGCTGTGCCGTTGGCGAAGCGGCCCAGCCGATGCGCCTGGCCGATCGCTTGCGCCGGATAGAGCGAGGCCATGCGCAAAGCTTCGGCGAGTTCCAGCCCGACAACGCGATGGACGAAGCGCACCGCCGAGATCATGTCCACGATAGACGGTGCGGCCGTTGAGCGTGAAGGACGTCATGTCGGTGCCGATCGTCGCCATGGCGTCGGTGACCAGCACGATCTTGCCCGGGCCTTGCTTGGCGCGCAGCGCCAATATCATCGTGGCCGGGTGGACGTGGATGCCATCGGCGATGATACCGGCCGACAGGCTGCCGACATCGATTGCCGCGCCGGCAAGGCCAGGCTCGCGATTGCCGATCTGGCTCATGGCGTTGAACAGATGCGTGACCACCGTGGCGCCGGCCGCGGCAAACGCGCTGGCCGTCTCGTAGCCGGTGTCGGAATGGCCGAGGCTGACGATGACGCCGGCCTTGGCCAAAGCCGTGACACGGGATACGTCAACCGATTCCGGCGCAATCGTGGTCAGCAACACCGGCAGATCCCGGCGCAGTCCGATAAGCGCCGCCTGATCGGCATCGGTCATCGGCCGAATAAGCGCCGGATCATGCGCGCCCTTGCGGGCAATGGAGAGATGCGGCCCCTCCAGATGCAGACCCAGGAAACCCGCCACTTTTTCCCGGGCTGCCTCCGTGCCGGCTGTTATGGCGGCAGTGGTGATCGCCGGCGTATCGGTGATCAGCGTTACCAGCAGCGCCGTGGTGCCGAAGGGCGCGTGGGCGCGGCAGATGGTTTCGATCGAGGCGACATCGGGATGGTCGTTGAGCATGACGCCGCCGCCGCCATTGACCTGGATGTCGACGAAGCCCGGCGCCAGCAGGCCGCCGCCTGTGTCGACGGGCGTCACGCCGGATGGAAGCGCACCGGCGGGCAGGATGGCCTCGACGACATCGCCGTTGACGACGAGGGCGGCATTGTCATGCCAGTCATCGCCGTCGAAGATGCGGGCGCCGGTGAGTGCGAAACGGTCGCTCATACGGTTTCCGTCACCTTGCGCAGGTTGCGCGGGGTGTCCGGATCGAGACCGCGATGACGGGCGAAGGCCTCGACGAAGCCGTAGAAGGACACGATCAGCGGCAGCGGATCGGTCAGCGGATGTCCAGTGGCGACATGCGGCAGAAGCCTGGCCGCCTTTGCCCTGTCCGACGTGATGAAAGCGGCCGCGCCCTTGGCCGCGACGCTGTCGGCGGCCTCGGCAACGGACGGTTCGGACGCATCGCGGGCAGCAAGCGCCAGAACCGGGAAACCCGGCCCGACCAGGGCCAGCGGCCCGTGCATGACCTCGGCGGCGCTGTAGGCCTCGGCATGCATGGCGCAGGTTTCCTTGAATTTCAGCGCCGCCTCGCTGGCGATCGCGAAGGACGGACCGCGGCCGAGGATGAACAGCGATTGCGGGTTCTCGAGCGCGGCGGCCAGCGCCATCCAGTCGCAGGCGATCGCTTTCTCGAAATGCTCGGGGAGCCGGGCGAGCGCGGCCAGCAACGCCTGATCGCCAGTGCTGTGCGCCATCAGCGCCAGACCGGCGACGGCCGAATTGACGAAGGTCTTGGTGGCCGCGACGCTGCGCTCCGGCCCGGCGAGGATATCGATGGCGTAATCCGAAGCGCGCGCCAGCGGCGAGTCGGCCGTGTTGGTGATGGCAACAGTCAGCGCGCCGCCGGCCCGTGCCGTCTCGGCCATGGCAACGATGTCGGGGCTTTTGCCGGATTGCGAGATCGCAAGGCAGGCGGAGCCACGCAGTCTCAGCTTGGCGCCGTAGATCGAGGCGATCGACGGACCGACCGAAGCGACGGCAAGACCTGCCGTCAGCTCGACCGCGTATTTCATGAACGTCGCGGCGTGGTCGGAGGAGCCGCGCGCCACGGTGACGACGAAATGCGGGTCGCGCTCGCGCAGGCCGCGGCCGGCCTCGGCAAGGACGGCTGACGACCTGTCGAGCAGACGGGCGGCGGCCTCGGGGATCTCGTCGATCTCGCGCCGCATATGGGTGGTGTTGGCGTTCATGGCCGGCTCTCCTCTCCCGGCCCGGTCAGCCGGAGTTCCGCGACGAAATCATAGGCGTCGCCCCTGTAGACCGAGCGGGTGAATTCGATCACCTTGCCGCTCGCAAGATAGGAAATGCGCTCGATATGCAGACCGGCAACCCCGGGCGGTACTTCCAGAAGGCGAGCATCGGAGTCGCCGAGATTGGTGGCGGAGATGCGCTGCACGGCGCGGACCGGGCGATTGCCGGTCAACCCCAGCGTCGCATAGAGCGATGAGCCGATCGCCTCGGGATCGGGCAGCACGCTTGCTGAAATTGCCGCGCGCTCGATCGCCAGCGGCGTGTCGTTGGCCACGCGCAGGCGCGAAACGCGCGCCACGAGCTCGGTCGAGGACAGGCCGAGCACCATCATCTCGTCGGGCGATGGCGCAAACAGGCCGCGGTCGAGCCAGACGGAGCGCACGCTCATGCCGCGGCGCGCCATGTCTTCGGTGAAAGAGGTTAGCCGGGACAATGATTGCTCGACGCGCTCCATGCGCGGCGCCACGAAGGTGCCTGAACCATGGCGCTGGACAAGAAGGCCGCCCTTGACGAGATCCTGCACCGCCTTGCGCACAGTGACGCGCGAGATATCGGCCTTGCTGGCGATGTCACGTTCCGACGGCAGCGCGTCGCCGGGGCCGATCAGGCCACGATTGACCGCTTCCTCGATGCTTTTTCGCAGTTGCAGGTAAAGCGGCGCACCGCTTTGCGAGGATTCTTTCAACATGGCGAAGATCTGGTCGGCGGCGCTCATCGCGGCGCCTCCGGCAACATGGCGAAGATCTGGTCGCCGGAGTTCATCGCGGCGCCTCCGGCAACTTGGCGAAGATCTGGTCGCCGGCGCTCATCGGAAGGCCTCCGAACCAGGCGCGAAGATGCGCACGGCCATCTGCACGGCGCCGCCGAGCGCATCGTCGAGCGGGGCTTTCAGCAGCGCCTGATAGCGCGCCGACAAGCGTGGCGCGTAGAGCGGCGCCAGGCCGCCGAGCAGGCAGAGCGGGGCATCGTCGGCCAGATCGAGGGCGTCGAGCGAGGCCTCGACGTCGGCGACCGCCTTGTCGAGGATCCAGTTGGCGACGAGGTCGCCCTTTTGCGCATGATCGAAGACTTTTGGCGCGAAGCCGCCGAAGTCGCCGGGCTTGGCGTTGGTGGTGAACTCGACCACGTCCTCCGGATTGTTGCGGAAGACGGCAAGCATGGCATCCGTCAGCGGCGAGCCAGCACGAATGCCGTCGTAAGCAAGCAGTGTCTGCTCTAAAAGGTCGCGGCCGATGCGGGCGCCGCTGCCCTGGTCGCCGACCTGGAAGCCCCAGCCGCCAATGGCGCGGGACTTGCCCTCTTTGCGCGCCATATAGGCGGTGCCGGTGCCCAGAATGGCCATCGCGCCATCGCCCGAGCCGACCGCACCTTCGAGCGCGATCTCGGCATCGGTTTCGACGCGGCTTTTGCTGAACGGCAGGATCGCCTCGAGCTGCTGGCGGTATGTGCCGACATTGGCGCCGGCGAGGCCGAGAATGGCGGGCGTGCGCGGAATAAGCTCGGAATCCTCGCCGGCGGCGACGAAGGCCTGCCTTGCCGCCTCGACAATGTTGGCGCGGGCGCCGGTGAGATCGGTGCGGATGTTGGCGGCGCCGCTCCTGGCGCGGCCGACGACAGCGCCGTCGACGGTCGCAAGGGCCGCCCTGCAGCTGGTGCCGCCGCCATCGATGCCAAGCACGAAATTCACGCGATTTCTCCTCGCGGCGGATAATACCAATAAAATACCAATAGCCAAGCGTTAATTTCCGTTTCAAAAAGATTGAGGCGTATTTTATTGAAAATCCAAGACATTTTGCCGGCAAGGCACCTGCGACGCTCGAAAAGTGTTAATGGATGTGGACAAGTGGTATTTTTTTGGTATTGTTCCCGCAATTGGAGGGCAATGGATGGCCGAGACGCGCACAGAAGCGCTTCACCAGAACGCCGAGGGGCTGGATGTCCAGACCCCGGATGCCATCCTTTCATTCCTCGCAAACGCGCAGATCGAGGCCGCCAAGGCCGTGCACGGCGCCATCCCGGCGATTGCCGCAGCCGCCGACCTTATCGCCAGGCAACTGAGGACCGGCGGCAGGCTGGCTTATGCGGCCGCCGGCAGTTCCGGCTTGATGGCAGTGGCCGATGCGCTGGAGTTGCCCGGCACATTCGGCATCGCGCGTGACCGCATCGCCATCCTGATCGCCGGCGGCGACGAGGCGTTCCGCACTTTGGCCGGCGGGCCGGAGGACGATACCGAAGAAGCTTCCGCTGCTGTTGTCGCGGCCAATATAGGCAGCGGCGACTGCCTGATTGCCATTTCCGCCAGCGGCTCGACCCCTTACGCTGTCCAGGCATTGAACGACGCACGGAGCCGAGGTGCTGCGACCATCGCGGTCGCCAACAACCGCGGCGCGCCGCTGTTCAAGCAGGCCGATGTCGCGATCCTGCTCGAAACCCCACCGGAACTGATCGCCGGCTCGACGCGCATGGGCGCCGGCACGGCGCAGAAGATCGCGCTCAACATGGTGTCGACGCTTGCCGCCATCCATCTTGGCCATGTCCATGACGGCTACATGGTCAATCTCAGCGCCGACAACATCAAGCTGCGCGACCGCGCCGTGCGCATGGTCGCCGCCATCAGCGGCAAGAGCCGCGAAGACGCCGCCCGCCTGCTCGAAGAGAGCGGCGGCGTTGTCAAAACCGCCATTCTGCTCGCCGCCGGCGCCGCCAATGCCGATACGGCCGAGAAGATACTGGAAGGAACCGGCCAGAAGCTTCGGCCGGCACTTTCCGCGCTGGGGCATGATCCCGAAAAGTGGAACCCGCTTTTCGGAAAAGATCATGCCCGAACAAGGAAGTAGGGCCTGTTTCATCCCGATTTCATCGGGGTGAAACGGGCTTGCGAGGGGAGCAAGGGGCAATAGCTCCTGTTCTCATCAAAACCGAACCTGAAAAAGGTCAACAGGGAGACTGAACATGACGACCAAACTACTGACGGCACTGCTGCTCGGCACAAGCATCCTCGGCACCACGGGAATCGCGCTGGCCGATGACGTTACGCTGAACATCGAGAGCTGGCGCGGCGACGATCTTGCGATCTGGAAGGACAAGCTGATCCCGGCCTTCGAAGCCAAGAACCCCGGCATCAAGGTGGTGTTCGCGCCTTCGGCCCCGACCGAGTATGACGCGGCCCTCGGCGCCAAGCTCGCCGCCGGCTCGGCGGGCGACCTGATCACCTGCCGCCCGTTCGACAAGTCGCTCGAACTGTTCAAGAAGGGCAACCTTGCCGACCTGACCTCGCTGCCCGGCATGGAGAATTTCTCGCCGGTGGCCAAGTCCGCCTGGCAGACCGACGACGGCAAGTCGAGCTTCTGCGTGCCGATGGCCTCGGTCATCCATGGCTTCATCTACAACAAGGACGCCTTCGATAAGCTCGGCATCAAGGTGCCGACGACCCGCGACGAGTTCTTCGCCGCGCTCGACAAGATCAAGGCCGACGGCACCTACATCCCGATGGCGATGGGCACCAAGGACCTCTGGGAAGCCGCGACCATGGGCTACCAGAACATCGGCCCGAACTACTGGAAGGGCGAGGAAGGCCGCGCCGCTCTGATCAAGGGCGACCAGAAGCTGACCGACAAGGACTGGGTCGCTCCCTATGAAGAACTGGCCAAGTGGAAGCCTTACCTCGGCGACGGCTTCGAGGCGCAGACCTATCCGGACAGCCAGAACCTGTTCACGCTCGGCCGCGCCGCCATCTACCCGGCCGGCTCGTGGGAAATCGGCCTGTTCAACACCCAGGCGCAGTTCAAGATGGGCGCCTTCCCGCCGCCGGTCGAGAAGGCCGGCGACACCTGCTACATCTCCGACCATACCGATATCGGCATGGGCCTGAACGCAGCCTCGAAGAACGCCGATGCGGCCAAGACCTTCCTGTCCTGGGTCGCGTCGCCCGACTTCGCCACC
>JAEKLU010000282.1 GCA_019509685.1 Mesorhizobium sp.
CGCTGACCAGCACATCCCGCCCCATTGGATGGAGCCCATAGGGGAAAGCAATGTCGCCAGCCACCTTGCGGAAGTCGCCGCCCGCGGCGTCCCGCTTCCACAGCGAACCGGAAGCGCCCTTCTTCATCAGATCGGCGGCCCATTGCGAGGCCGAGTGCTCGGCTGATCCATTGGCCAGCCACAGCGCGCCGTCTTCGGCATAGGCAAGCGCGGTGATGCAGCTGACGCCAGAAGGCAGCGGCACCTCCTTGCCTGCAATCAACAGCCTGCCGCTTTCCAATCCAACGGTGAGATCGCCTGAGGGCGACAGCGCCAACGCTGTGATGGCTGACGGAAAGGTCTCGACAACCTTCGGCTCCACTCTCGCGGTCAACGAATAGATGGCGTTGCCGCTGGAGGCGAGCAGCCTGTCCCCGGCAATCAGCAAATTGTCCGGCTCGGTCAACGCTGCGAAGGCCGGCGCATCGTCCAGCCGCGTGTTGGGCCGGAACGCGCCGTCGAGCGGCGGGATGGTCACTGCCTTGCCGCGAAACATGTCCAGGATCGGATCGAGAATCATGGCTTTGCTCCCCAATAGGAAGCCGGGCTGGTCCAGGTCGGGTCGGCGCCTGATATCTTGTAGCGACCGATGCGGTTGTTGAGGATGCCGCCGACGAAGAGATATCCCTTGTGCTCGCGCATCGAGGTGACCATCGGATGCGCATCGCCGGTGAGGTCGCCCATCGCCTCGACGATGCCGCCCTTCTCGTTGAATTTCACCACGCCGCCGGTGTTGATGTTGGGAAACAGCCACTCATCCTGCGGCAGCCGGCGCGTCATGCGCTTGCGCATGTCGGGGTGGCGCAGCGACAGGTCGAAGCTCGGCGTGCGCATGCCAAGCCACGCCATCCAGTAATTGCCGTCGGATGCCCGGTTGATGTTGTCGGGATAACCCGGCATGTCGCGGATGACGCATTCGGCGGTGCCGGCTTTCGGGCCTTCCAGCCAGTAGCGATGTACGCGGCAGGCCCAGCTTTCGGCAAAGAACAACGACTTGCCGTCATGCGCCATGCACACACCATTGGTGTAGCGGTAGCCGTCGAGCAGCGTCCTGGTCGAACCGTCCTTCGGGTCGTAGACCAGCAGCCGGCCGGTGGCGCGGTTCTCGATCGAATCCAGCGCCCAGTCATGCGCGTCATAGCGCTTGGTCGAATCGGTAAAATAGATGCGACCGTCCGGCGCGATGTCGCAATCGTTGGGGTCACGCAGCCGCGCATCGTCGACGATCGAGGTCCAGGAGCGCGACGTCTCCGCCGACAGCCGCTTCACTTCCCGGTCCGGCGATACCGAATAGAGCCCCATGGCGCCGACGCAGCTGATCAGATTGCCTGAGCTGTCGAAGGCTAGGCCGAGCGGAAAACCGCCAATATGAGCGAACACTTCCGACTTCACATAATCCGGTGCGAAGAAGCGAACGATCTCGCCATGGCGCGTGCCGCAATAGAGATGGTCGTCGCGGTCGAGGATGACGTCCTCCGGGCCTTCCAGCTCGCCAAGCCCGATATGGTCCGCCGCCGACAGCCTGTTGTCGAGCGCGTAAGGCGTGCCGGAGCCCGGGACTGCCGACTGCGTCTCGCCCATCTTGAGATAGACCGGCGCGACATAGACCTCGTTCAGTACCTTGTGGCGGTTCTTCAGCCAGCGAATGTCGATGGTGACAGCCACCGCAAGCATGATGCCCAGCACCATCTGGTTGGTGCCGGTGCCGTAGCCCAGCCGGATCAACCCGTTGGTCATGGTGAGCACAATGATGGCGCCCATCAGCCCCTTGATCACCGAGCCGCGCCCGCCGCCCAGGCTGACGCCACCGACCACCGCCGCCGTCAGCGCCATGATTTCGAGGTTGAGGCCGGTGCCCGGCCCCGCGCCGCTCAAGCGGCAGGCGATGAGGAAGCCGCCGATCGAGGCGCAGAAGCCTGAGAAAACATAGGTCATGAACACGGTGCGGCGCACGCGAATGCCGGCATTGTGCGCCGAGCGCCGGGAGCCGCCAACCGCCAGCACATGCCATCCCGGCCGAGACCGGGTCAGCGCGATATGGGTGACGATGGCGAGGATAATCGCCAGCCAGACCGAGACCGAGAGGCCCCAAAAAGTGCTGTCGCCGATGAAGTCGAGCACGTCCGATGTCGCCTGCGAGAGCTGCACGTCGGCGGCATAGGTGGTGACGAGAATGTCGAACAGCGCACGGCCGAAGATGAAGGTGACCAGCGTGGTTAGGAAAGCGCGCAGCCTGAGGTAGCCGACGAGATAGCCATTGATGGCGCCGAAGATCAGGCCGGTGGCTAGCGACGCCGCCAGCGCCAGCCAGATCGACTGTTCCAGGATGAAGAAGACATAGACGGCGGAGAAACAGGACAAAGCGAAGATCGAACCGACGGACAGATCGATGCCGCCGCCCAGCATCACCACCGTCATGCCGGTGACGACCATCGAGAACTCGCCGAGCTGGCGGGTCGATTCCTGCAGCGAGGTCAGCTTGAAGAAGCCGGGAATGATCGAGCCGAACACGCTGAGCGTCGCCACCAGCGCCAGGAACGGAATGGCGTTGTCGGTCCAGCGTTTTGTCAGGATCTCGCCGACCAGATGGTCGGCGCGAAAGGACATCGGCTCACTGTTTTACGAGAAAGAGGTGGCCGGACTGTCCGGCCACCCCGTCATTGTCGGTCTGCAAAAAACCGCTCTACTTCGCCGCCGCTTCGGCCTGCAGCGCCTTCAGATCCCAGCAGCTGTCGGGCTTGAGGTCGGCCTTGGTCGTCGCCTTTTCCAACGTGTAGATGTAGGTGTGCGACGTCCCGGCCGGCTGGCCGCTCTGCAGCAGGAACTTGATGATGGCGTTCATGTCGCCCGACTGGCGGGCAAGGTCGGTCATCACCACGGCGCCGTAGGTGCCATCCTGAAGCTTGTCGCAATCGGCCGCCTTTTCGCCGCCGCCGGTGGTGACCAGGAACACCTTGCCGTCGAGCTTGGCGTCGCGGATCGCGGCCGAGGCGCCGGTGGCGTCGCCGTCCCAGAAGTCGATGATCGAGCAGATGTCCGGGTGCTGCTGCAGCATCGTCGTCGTCACATTGCGCGACGTCGTCGCGTCCCAGTTGGAATCCGGCTTGGCGACGACC
>JAEKLU010000283.1 GCA_019509685.1 Mesorhizobium sp.
ACCGAAAAGACCAAGCTGCCGGAAGGCCGCAGCTATGAGGATATGGAAGAAGGCAATCCGGCCATGAAGGTGCTGATCAGCAGAGTCGAGGCCTGTGTCGCCGCCGGCAAGCTCAAGGGCGATCCGCGCGCCATCGCCACCATGCTATGGACTGTCGGCCACGGCACGATCTCGCTGCTGATCACCTTTCCTTTCTATCCGTTTGGTGACCCGGAGGCCTATGTGAAGCGCATGTGCAACTTCATGGTGGCCTCACTGTCCACGCAGGACATCCCCCCGCTCACCGAAACACCGGTCGACTGCTGATCGTTTTGTCTGCCATCCGGGCCGCGATAGCTTGGTCAGCGGCGGCGAATTCCCAAGCAATTCCGAAAAAAGTGTCAAAGGTTTTCCGTCCGGAATTGCGTCAGCTGACCGCGTTCAAAAAATTTGTCGTACGCGTACAGTTTTCCCCTTGAATTTGGTTTCCGTTAACCGTATTTGTACATCGTATCGTACATGTACGAAAATCTACTGGAGACGGAAAATGAAGAAAACCATTCTCGCCCTCGCCGCCGTGCTGGCTTTCTCGGGCGCCGCTTTTGCCGGCTCGAACCAGCCGGTCAAGCATGCGCCGGCCGCCTGCGTTCAGGCCAACGTGACGCTCGATTGCACTGCGACCGGCTCGGTTGAAAAGGCCGACGCCGCCAAGAACCAGACGACCAAAGGCCCGCGCCTCGGCATCGACGTGAACCCCTGGTTCGTGCCCGGCCTGTAAGCCTCACTACTGATATCTCAAACGAAAACGGGCGGCACTTGGCCGCCCTTTTCGTTTTACCTATCGCCCTGAGCGATTTGCCGAGCGCTATTTCTTGGATGTTTTCTTGCCGGGCACGACCTTGGCCTTGCCAGGTTTGGCCGGCGCGCCGGGAATGGCAGTGCTTGTGATCGACACCGGGTCGCTGGCAGGAAAAGTATCCTCGAGGCCTTCCTCGAGTTCCTCTTCCTCGACCTCGTGATGCCTCTCATGCTCCAGCGAACGGACGGCTGCGGTCTTCTTTGGCGATTTCTCCGCGGATTTGGGTGGCATCGTCAGTCTCCCTCACAAGCCGAACAAACGAAGCGGGCTGGCGATGGTTCCTGCGGCTCGGTCCTTTCGAACCTGGCCGGGCATTTCAGTTCGCCGCGTCGCTTGCCGCTTCCGATAGCAAAGTAAAGACATAGTCCGAGAAGGAACGCCAGCACTCCACCCGGAACGTATCCTGCGCGGTGCGCAGCAGCACGATCTCGGATTTGCCGAGGATGGTGCGTGAGGCAGCACCCACAGGAAACGTATCGAGCGACAGATCCTGCGGGCAGGCCGAACCGACCGTCACGGCCGCTGCCGGGCCGGCCACGGAAATCCCGACATTGCGATGCGAGATACCAACGGCCGAATGCAGGGCCGTCACCTTGGCGCAGTCGGCCAGCGGGTCATTGCCGGCCTCGTCGATGATCATCCATTCGTCCGGGCCGAGCCACAGCACCGTGCGGCCGGCCTTCATGGCCGAGGTCTTCGGCTTCGTCGGCAGCGTTACGCCCAACGCCTTGGAGAGGGCCGCGAGCGAAGCCTGCGGCGCGCGCAGCGAAATGCGTTCCGCCGGCGGCAGCATCTCCACCTTGACGCCCGGTGCCGACAGCGTGCGGCCGGCCAGCGCTGGCCGACGCTCGACGGAGGGCGAAGCAGCCGTGGTTTTAGTCTTGGCAGCGGCTTTAGCCATTGAGGTGCTCCCCCTTCTCGTCGACGAACACCATGCCTGTGACCTCGACCTCGATCGTGCCGTTCGGCATCGGCACGTAAAGCGTCTCGCCCATGCGGTCGCGACCGCCGGCGACCAGCGCCAGCGCGATCGAACGCCCGCAATTCTCCGACCAGTAGCTGGAGGTGACGTGGCCGATCATCTTCATCGGGATCGGCTGCTTTGGATCGTCGACGATCTGCGCGCCTTCTTCCAGCACCACCTTCGGGTCCTTGGTTTTCAAGCCGACAAGCTGCTTGCGGCCCTTGGCGACAAGGTCCGAGCGGGCCAGGCCGCGAATGCCGACGAAATCGGTCTTCTTCTTGCCGACCGCCCAGTCGAGCCCGGCATCGTTCGGCGTCACCGTGCCGTCGGTATCCTGGCCGACGATGATGTAGCCCTTCTCGGCGCGCAGCACGTGCATCGACTCAGTGCCGTAAGCGGTCGCGCCATGCTTCTGGCCTTCGGCCCACAGCGCCTCCCACACCGCTTCGCCGTAGTCGGCGGGCACGTTGACTTCAAAACCGCGCTCGCCGGTGAAGGACATGCGGAACAGCCTGGTCGGCACGCCGCAGATCTTGCCCTCGCGCACCGACATATGCGGCAGCGCCTCGTCCGACATATCGATGCCTTCGACCAGCGGCGCGATGATGTCGCGCGACTTGGGGCCCTGCACGGCGATGACGGCCCATTGCTCGGTGATCGAGGTCAGCCAGACATTCAAGTGCGGGAACTCGGTCTGGAGGTAATCCTCCATATGGTTCATGACGCGCGGCGCGCCGCCCGTCGTTGTCGTGACATGGAAGCGGTCCGGCGCCAGCCTGCCGACGACGCCGTCATCATAGATAAAGCCGTCCTCGCGCAGCATGATGCGTCGAAGCGTCGAACAGGCCGCCAACTTTTCGCACCGTCACGCATTCGCGGTCGACGGCGGCATGCATGTCCTCGCCCGCCTTGGGGAAATACCAGGCGCGCTTCCAGTGGCCGACATCCTCGAACACAGCGCCTTGCGATGCCGCCCAGCCATGCGTCGCGGTGCGGCGGGTCGGGTCGAACAGCGCGCCGCGGGCGTGGCCGACGATCGAGCCGAAGGTCACCGGCGTGTAGGGCGCGCGAAACGTGGTGAGTACAACCTGCGGTATCGGCTTGCCGAGCGTCTCGGCGGCGATCGCCAGGCCATGCATGTTCGACGTCTTGCCCTGTTCGGTGGCCATGCCGTTGGTGGTGAAGCGCTTGACGTGCTCGATCGAGTGCATGCCTTCATGCACCGCCTGGCGGATGTCCTTGGCGGTGACGTCGTTCTGGAAATCGACAAAGGCCTTGACCGTCGTGTCCGGCCCGGCGCCGGGCGCGGCGCCCAGCATGCCGCGCGACCAGTTCTCGCCGGCGTCGACCTTCGGCTTGGCGCCCTTGCCGGCCTTGCCGCCGGAATCCTTTGCCGCCTTGGCGCCGGCCGCGTAAGCCTCGT
>JAEKLU010000284.1 GCA_019509685.1 Mesorhizobium sp.
TAGGGAAGGCGTTGATCCGCGCTTCGCAGCGGCGCCAGTCGTACTTCGTGCCCCAGTGGTTCGCGAGCGCTTGGATCGTTGCCAGCTGGACGCCTTGGCTATCGTCTGTGACGACTTCCTTCGACGGCCAGCGAGTGGCGAGGATACGGCGGCGGAGGTCGGATAGATCGCTATCGGGAAAATGGGCACGGAACGGACGGATGCCCTCTCCTCCGGCGAGCGGCGCCGGCGCGACCGCGGCGCCCGCCGGGTCGGCGAACCCTACCTGGGTCATCAGGCACAATGTTCCGGCGGTCGCCGACGCGGCGATCAACTGCCGGCGGCTCAGACGTGAATCGGTGTCCATCTGTCTTCTCCTGCTGCGATCGTCGGGCGCGTACACCCGACCGGCAGGAGCGGTTTTGAGCCGATAGTCGCCGAGCGGCCAGTGTACGCTCGGGTTGAGGGACTATCCGTTGGTATGATCAGTGGATGCTTCAACGAATGACGCAGATCTCGGACGGCTCCTTTCGGGACGTCGCTCACCCCATGCGACCTTCCGTTTTTGGGGTACGTAGCAGACGATCGCTGACCGAGGCGGCTCAACGACAGCTCCCGGCTCAGTTGTTTCCGCACAGGCTCGTCTCTTCCCATTCCTAGACGCGACATTTCGTTCGCGGAACAGCCGCTCTGGCGTGGTTGCCCTAGCCGGCCCGCCAAACGCAATCCCCATTTTGGGTAGACCACATCCGCACCGTATTGATATTGATCTGTATTAAGGCGTCTGGTGGCAGGCCTCAGGCCGATTCTTTCATCGGGCTAAGAGCAAATGGCGAAAAAGCAGCTAATCCTTGTTGTGGACGATGAGTGGCTCATTGTTGAGTTTCTCGTTGATCAGCTTGAGGAAGCTGGATTCGCCGTCATTAGTGAGCCAAGCGGCAATGGGGCCATCGCCACATTCGATGCCCACGCAAAGGAAGTCATTGCGCTCATCACCGACGTGCGGCTCGGAACGGGTCCGTCGGGGTGGGACGTAGCTCACCATGCCCGCACATGCGTGCCTACCATGCCGGTGATTTACATGACCGCGGACAGTGCGGCGGAATGGGCTGCCAACGGTGTTCCCAACAGCATTCTCATCCAAAAACCGTTCGTGGCAGCCCAGGTAATCACGGCCGTGTCGCAATTGCTGAACGCCCAAAGTTCTAACCCCCCGCCGATGTCGTAAGCGAGAAAACGGGGATTGTTTGCACTTGCGCGTCCCCGGTTCGAAACGGCGGCGGTCGGCCGACGCTTCCAGAGCAACAGAGGCCACTAGGGAGCCCTGCTTCTTGAGAAAAATGTCTAAATTCGCCGGCAAGTCGTTCATTGGTCCCTCGCCCAAAAGCCGGAGCCAATGCGATTCACGACGCCGACGCGGCGATGCTGCGAAAGACGCGAACGGGCAACACTGGAGCGGAGAGTCCGGGACCACCTGAAGGCGGCCCCGGCGATATCGGTCAGAACCGGAAGTAGATCGACGCCTTGGCTGTTTGATCGGATAGACCTTTTCCGATCTGTCCCGAATAGGAAAGGCCGATCGTGGTGCGCCCGGAAACCGCCACATCGAGACCCGCGTCGAGCGTCGCGGCATCGCGGATCACGGGGAGCCCCGCGATCGGGAAGGCGCTGCCGCCCAACTGATATCGCATTACCGTCACCGGAGTGCTGACGCCGAAGGCATGGCGCCAGCCAGCGCCTGCCCGGAACGTCCCCTGCGCGCTGCCCAGGTCGAAGCTGGTCGCGGAGCGCAACCCCAGCGTGCTGAAGGTCACATCGGTGGCGGCCTTCGCTCCGGCCAGCTTGGCATCGCCCCCCGTCTCGCCAAAGCCGTTGGTACGGGCACGCACATAAGCGACATTGGCATAAGGTTCGAGCTTGGCGCGACCGAGATCGAAGCCATAACCCAACTCGCCGAACGCCTGGAACGTACCGCCATTATAGCCGGCCCGCGCCGTGTCGCCGAAGCCGGGGAAAGCGATGACGCGCGTCGTGTGGATATCCTGCCAGCTATAGGCGATGCCGGTACGGATCGAAGCCGCACCCCATTGGCCGCCGGCATAGGCGCCGAGGTGATAGCTGTCGATCTCGCCCGATCCTCGCGCATCGACACTGGTCCGGGAATAGCCCCAAACCGTGCCCAGTCGGATGGCCTTGCTGGCCGCGGCGTCGATGCCCATCAGCAGGCCGCCAGCCGAGCGGTCGAGCCGCGCCGCATTGCCGTCGCCGCCAATATGGCCCCAC
Organism: Mesorhizobium sp.; assembly: GCA_019509685.1. The sequence continues at coordinate 2,263 of JAEKLU010000284.1, forward strand.
GAGCCGATTGCCTGTCCCCAGACGCCACGCCCGTCGTCGCCGGCACTTCCCCGCAGCCGATCCCAGACCGCGTTGCGCACGAAGCGGCTGTCCTCCAGCATCGCGGTCCGGATCGACGGGTGGATGTCGCCCGAGAGCTGGCCGAAGGCATCACGCGCCTGACCGGCCGAGAGATTTACCACCGCGTCGAACACCTGATTGTCCCAACCCAGCTTCTCGGTCGGTCCGGCAACCGCGATCTGGTTCGGTGTCTGGCCGATCCCGGCAAAGCTGATATCGTTGCGGCGCAGTCGCAGATAGACATTGGTGGCATCGTAGCGCAGCGACGGATCGAGGAAGGCGAGGTTGCTGGTCAGATTGGTGA
>JAEKLU010000140.1 GCA_019509685.1 Mesorhizobium sp.
GGGATGACATCGGCCTTGCCATCCAGCGGCTCGGTGGCGACGATATAGTTGCCGACCGGCATGATGCGGCTGTTGACGCGCGGCTCCAGCCCTTGCAGCAGCGCATCGCCGGCCAGCACCACATGCCGGGCGCGGACAGAACCCTTGTCGGTATGGACGCGGATCGACGGTTCGCGTTCCAGCCGCACCGCGACCGAGTTCTCGTGGATGACGACACCTGCAGCGGCTGCCGCGCGGGCAAGCCCCAGCGTGTAATTTAGCGGATGCATGTGACCGCCAAGCGGCTCGAAAACCGCGCCTTGGTAGGGTGTGTCCACCTTTTGCCGCGCCTGCGCCGCCGAAAGGATCTCGACATCGGTGAACTTCATCACCTTGGCGAGGCACTCGGCCTCCGCCTCGAAATCGCTGAGATCCGAGTTGTTGACGGCGCCGACCAGATGACCGGTCAGGCGCAGGTCGCAGTCGATGGCGTGGCGTTCGATGATGTCGAGCACCAGCCCGCGCGCTTCGAAGGCGAGGTCGAACAGCGCCTTCGCCCGCTCCGGCCCGAACGTCTTGACCAGCCCCCTGGCGCCCTTGCGCAGGCCGGGAATCATCTGGCCGCCATTGCGGCCCGAGGCGCCCCAGCCGATCTTGCCGCCTTCGAGCAGCACGACCTTCAAGCCCCGCTCGGCGGCATGAAGCGCTGCCGACAGGCCGGTGCAGCCGCCGCCGACCACCACCAGATCGGCTTCGACGTCACCCGCAAGCGCCGGATGGTCCGGCGCCGGACTGGCGGTGGCGACATAATAGGATTTGCCGATATCGAGACCGGCATTGAAACCTGTTGAACGGGTTGCCATGGTCACACCTTGAGCAACAGATGGTCGCGTTCCCAGGACGTCACCACGCTCTGGAACAGGTCGAGCTCGACGCTTTTGACACGCAGATAGGTCTGGAAGAAATCCTCGCCGAGCAGCGCCCGCACCGGGTCGCAGGCGGCCAAACGGTCGAGCGCCTCCTCCATTGTCTTGGGCAGGTTGCTGCGGCTGCGATAGGCATTGCCGAAGGCCTCGGGTGAGCGGGCTAGCTTCTCCTCGATGCCGAGATAACCGGCGATCAGCGAGCCGGCCATCGCCAGATACGGGTTGGCGTCGGCGCCAGGCAGCCGGTTCTCGATCCGCCGCGCGGCGCGTCCGCCCATCGGCACGCGCAGGCCGCAGGAGCGGTTGTCGTGCGACCACTCGATGTTGGCCGGCGCGCTGTGGTTCGGCCGGATGCGGCGATACGAATTCACATGCGGCGCAAACAGCGGCATGATTTCGGGGATGTATTTCTGCAGGCCGCCGATGAACTGCGAAAACATCTCGGTGTCGTCGCCGTCCCTGCCGGCAAACAAGGGCTCGCCCTTCTCATCGACGATCGACATGTGCAGATGCATCGAGCTGCCGGCCTGCGCCGCGATCGGCTTGGCCATGAAAGTGGCGTGCATGCCATTCGCCTGCGCGATCTGGCGCGCCAGCCGCTTGAACAAGAGCACCTTGTCGGCAAGCGCCAGCGGATCGCCGTGCAGCAGGTTGATCTCCAACTGCGCCGTGCCGGATTCGTGGATCAGCGTGTCGAGCGGCAGACCGGCGGTCGCGGCATGCTCGTAGAGGCGCCGCGTCACCGCTTCGAATTCCTCCAGCGCCTGCATGTCGTAAGGATGCTGCACGCTTTCCGGCCGGCCGTTGCGCCCGACCGGTGCGGTCAGCGGCCGGTCCGGATCGGGGTTGGGCGCGGTCAGGTAGAATTCGACTTCCGGCGCCATCACCGCGCGCCAGCCGCGCTGGCGGTAAAGGTCGAGCACGGCCCTCAGCACGTGGCGCGGCGAGGCCATCCAGGCGCGGCCGTCCATGTGGAAGGCGTCGGCAAACACATAGGCCTTGCCGGGGTTGCCAGGCGCTGGGCACAGCGTGGAAATGTCCGGCACCATGCGCATATCCGGGTCCGAATAGGCAAAGCCCTCGTCGATGGAACCGGAATAGCGGCCGTCGATGGCGACGAGAAAGGCGCTGCTCGGCAGATAGAGCGCCCGGTCCTCGAGCGACTGCAGGAACTTGGCCGTCGGCAGCGCCTTGCCGCGCAGCACGCCGTTCACATCGGGCACGAGGCATTCGACCTCGCTTATCGCATGCGTCTTCAGCCAGTCTCGCGCGTCGGCGCCGCTGGAAAGGGAAGTGTCTTGTTTGTCAGGCATTGATCATGTCCGTACGAAGAGGAATCGCTTCGGCGGGCATGTCCGTTCCGGTGGGGCGTTGTCGAGGCTGCTTTATCCGAGGAACGGACGCCCGCCTGATGACCGGCCAAGCGGCCGGATCGAGCGGCGGGAGACCCCTTCGGTCCAACCGTCGCGAACGACGTGCGAACCGACTTTCGTCTCCTCGGCGCGTTGCAGATTCTCGTGCCGGCAGCAGCGCATGATCAGCGATGACCCGTCAAAACGCAGGTCTTCATGGCCGTGTTTGAGAACGGTCGGCCAATCAAAACAGAAATACCGGCGATGAAATCCATGTCACGTCTCGTTGATGGATATGGTTTGACCGATCATCCAGCCAGAAGCAAGCGCGCATGTTGCGGGCTTCTATCGTGGATCGGTGGCCTCGGCTCAGCCGATGCTCTCGCCACCATCGATCACCAGCGCCTGTCCCGTCATGAAGGACGAGCGATCGGAGACGAGAAAAAGGATCGCCTCGGCGATCTCCTGCGCGCTCGCCCAGCGACCCATCGGGATTTTGGTGCGCACATAGGTCTCGATCGCACCGCGCCCGCCCATCTGGGCGATAAACGGCTCGTTGAAGGGCGTGTCGACCCAGCCCGGGCAGAGCGCATTGACGCCGGCATGATCTGCGGCAGCACGATCGAGCGAAACGTCGTCAGTGGCGTGGCATAGAGATCGCTGGACGCTTCGACCAGGTTGCGATCGAGACTCGCGAGCCCCGTGCCGACGATCATCGTCACCAGTGCCATCGAGAACAGGCCGTGCGCGGCGATGATCGAGCCATAGCCCAGCGAAAGCCGTGGCGGCTGGTCACCCGGCCAGACCGACGCGATGAACGGATTGACCACGCCGAACAGTTGCACCAGCGCCATGCGCGAGTTGGCGCGGGACCGCTTCTATGCCAGCGAATATTACCGCTCCTATTACAGCCAGACGCGGCTGGCCGAAGAGGTCGGCTTCTTCGTGCCGCTGGGCCTGTTCGCGCGCTTCGTCGAAATCATCGACGCGCGCCTCGGATAACCCGCCTCAAGCCAGTTCGAATCGTTCCACGGCCCGCATGATGCCGCGCAGTTCGGCGAGGCCTTTGAGCCGGCCGATCAGCGAGTAGCCGGGGTTGATCTTCGTCTTGCCGATGTCGTCGGCAAGCAGGTGGCCGTGGTCGGGTCGCATCGGGATGCGCCAGTCGGAGCGGCCTTCCTTGCGCCGGCGCGCCTCTTCCTTCATCAGCGCCAGGATCACTTCGGCCATGTCGGTCGAGCCTTCCAGATGCTCGGCCTCGTAGAAGGAGCCGTCCGCCTCGCGCGTCACGTTGCGCAGATGCGCGAAATGGATTCTTGGGCCGAATTCCCCGATCATCGCGACCAGGTCATTGTCGGCGCGCACGCCGTAGGAGCCGGTGCAGAAGGTCAGGCCGTTCGATGAGCTGTCGACCGTCTCCAAGATGAAGCGTGCATCGTCGGCGGTAGAGACGACGCGCGGCAGGCCGTAGAGCGAGAAGGGCGGATCGTCGGGATGGATGCACATGCGCGCCCCGACTTCCTCGGCGGCCGGGATGATCTCCTTCAGGAACCAGGCAAGGTTGGCGCGCAGCTCCGCCGGGCCGATCGCCGCGTAATCGGCGAGCGCGTCGCGCATCGTGTCGCGGTTATAGGTGCGTTCCGTGGCCGGCAGGCCGGCGATCAGATTGCGCTCGATTTTATCGATGTCCTCGGGGCTGAGCTCGTGCAGCCGCGCCTCCGCTTCCCTGAGGCGCGCCGGGCTGTAGCTCGCCTCGGCATTCGGCCGCTTCAGCACGAAAACATCGTAAGCGGCGAAGTCGAGCGCATCGAAGCGCAAGGCGTAGCCGGTGGTCGGCAGCCGGTACATCAGATCGGTGCGGGTCCAGTCGACCACCGGCATGAAATTGTAGCAGATGGTGGAGATGCCGGCCTTGGCCAGCGACCGGATCGTATCCCTGTACCAAGCGGCGTAACGCTCACGCTCCGGTGTGCCGGTCTTGATCGAATTATGGACCGGAATGCTCTCCACCACCGACCAGGTCAGCCCCGCCGCCTCGATGATGCGCTTGCGCTCGAGGATGGCCTCCAGCGGCCAGGCGCTGCCGTCATAGATGTTGTGCAGCGCCGACACGATCCCTGTCGCGCCGGCCTGCCTGACATGGTCGAGCGTGACCGGATCGTTCGGGCCGTACCAGCGCCAGCATTGTTCCATGATTGTCCCTTCCGTGATTGCCAGCGACCATATTGTCGGACGGCAATGGCCGTCAAATCGACTGGGCGCGGCAAGATCGCGGACCGCCTGGGGACACCTGCCCTGCCCTCCCTTGCAGCGGCGCGCGTTAACCGTCTATCGTGCGGCTCCAAGAACTGCTGCCCAAGTATCGCGGCGGCGGATTGAACGGCGCGACAGTTTTCAGGACGAATGAAGTAACGCTTAGCCAATGATCGACAAATCGCAATTCGGACTGACCGCTGTCGATAGCGCTCCACTGCATGAGAAAGTCTATCTGGAGCTCGTGCGGGCGCTGATGTCGGGTCAGTTGCAGCCCGGTCAGAAACTGACGTCGCGCAAGCTCGCCAAGGAGCTCGGCACCAGCGATATGCCGGTACGCAGCGCCTTTACGCGGCTGCAGGCGCTGCGGGCGCTGAGCCCGATGCCGAACGGCAGCGTCGAGGTGCCGCTGATCTCCGCCGAGCGCTTTCAGCAACTGACCGCGGTGCGTACGATCCTGGAAGGCACGGCGACCGAACTCGCCACCAAGCGCATCAACGGCAACAATTTGCGCGCCATCCGCCGTCACTGCACCGAGCTAACCCAGGCCGCCCGCAGCGGCGATATCGACGACTACCTGCGCAGGAACCACGACTTCAAATTCTCGATCTACCGCCATTGCGGCAACGAGCAGATGATTTTCCTGATCGAGACGGTGTGGATGCAGGTCGGTCCATTCCTCAGAAACCTGCGCGTCGGATTCGAGGACGATCTCGCCGGCATTCTCGGCATCGACTATCACGAGGAGGTGGTCGCGGCGATCGAGGCGGGCGACGGCGATCGCGCCCGTTCGGCCATCGTGCGCGACATCGACGAGGGCGCGACACACATCCTCGGCCAGGTGAAGTTCCCGCAATTGCGCAACTAGAGCGTTTCACCGTTTTACGGAAACGGCGAACCGCTCTATCTCTTTGTTTTGTCGCAATTTCCAGGCGGAAAACCGCTTACACTTTTCCTGAAATTGCTCTAGGCAGACGAAGGTGTCCGGCTGCAAGCGGCCGCCGAATTCGGCTTGGCTTTCACAGGTCTTATGGCTATGTTGCGATCGCAGATCGCAGATCATGGACCCGAAATGCCGCCCGATATCCCAGCTAGTGACTTGAAAAAATGAAGATAAAGCCAACCGGCATCAGCCGAGATGGCCTTCATGAACTCATAAGCTGTAAATTGGATATCGTAGCCGACAGGCTACAGCACCTCGAGAAAACAGGGGCGGAAATTGAGCGATGCAATCACGGACGTTTTGAACTGGCTTGAAAGCAGGAACGACATTCACAGCCTGCGCGCCGCGGTGTGCGACCTCAACGGCATCATGCGCGGCAAGCGAATTCCGGTCGAGCAGGCACGCAAGGCGCTCGAAGGCAAGCTGCGCATGCCCTATTCGGCGATCGGCCTCGACATCTGGGGCGAGGATATCGAAGGCAATGCACAGGTCTTCTCGACCGGCGACGCCGATGGCCTTTGCCACTGGACCGGACGCGGCATCCTGCCGGTCGACTGGACGGCGCATCCGACGGCACTTTTACCGATGTGGCTGGCGGACGATGCAGGCGCGCCCTATCTCGGCGACCCGCGCCGGGCACTGGCGCGCATCCTCGATCGCTACGCTGCGCTCGGGCTGACGCCGGTCACCGCCACCGAGCTCGAATTCTATCTGGTCGACCCGACAGCGCATCGACCGGTCGGGCCCGTCTCGCCGATCACCGGCAGGCGTCTCGATTCCGACGCTGCCCTTTCGATCGACGAGATCGACGATTTCGAAGCCTTTATTCACGACGTCTACGAGGCCTGCCGCATGCAGGGCATCCCGGTCGACACCGCGATCGCCGAGAACGGCGTCGGCCAGTTCGAGATCAACCTCAACCACGTGCCCGACGCCTTGCGCGCGGCGGACGATGCCGTCCTGTTCAAGCGCACCGTCAAGGGCATAGCGCGCAAGCACGGCTTTGCCGCCTGCTTCATGGCCAAGCCTTATGGCGAGCGCGCCGGCAACGGTTTTCACGTCCATTTCAGCGTGCTCGACAAGGACGGCCACAACATCTTCGACGACGGCTCGGACCAGGGCTCGGACACAATGCGCCACGCGGTTGGCGGCCTGCTTGCCGCCATGGCCGAGAGCACGCTTGTGTTCGCACCGCATTTCAATTCCTACCGCCGGCTGCGCCCGCGCTCCTACGCGCCGACCGCGGTTGCCTGGGGCTACGAGAACCGCATGGTGGCGATCCGCATTCCAGGCGGTCCTTCGGCCGCGCGGCGCATCGAGCATCGCGTCTCCGGCGCCGATGCCAACCCCTATCTGGTGCTGGCGGCAATCCTGGGCGCGGCATTGATCGGCATTGAGCGCGAGCTGTCGCCTGGCGAGCCGACCGGTGGCGAAGGACAGGGCCTGCCGCTAGCCAAGCTGCCGCCGGACTGGGCCTCGGCCATCGCCGCCTTCGAAACCGGGCCGCGCGTCGCCGAGATTTTCCCGGCCGTGCTGCGCGATGCCTTCATCGCCTGCAAGCGCCAGGAACTGAACACGTTCGCGCTGAATGTCAGCGACTTCGAGATCGAGACTTATCTGGAAAGCGTTTAGACCTCCGCATTTCATAGCTCGCCGAAACCGAATTTGCGCTTCGGCGTTCTAGGCTCATGGAATATCCAGAAGCTGGTGCCAATGACGCCATCGTGCGTTTCGGCGGATGCCTGTGCGGCAGCATCCGCTATCGTGTGACCGGGAAGCCACGCGTTCACTATTGCCATTGCGATATGTGTCGGCGCGCCACCGGCAGCGCCTTTGCCGTGCTCGCCTGGGTGCCGACGGCAAGCCTGTCGTGGCTCAAGCATGAACCCGCCAGTCGCCGTTCCTCCCCCATTGCCCAAAGAGGCTTTTGCCCGGCCTGCGGTTCTTCGCTTACCCTCTCCTACGACGCCCAACGTCAGGAGATCGCGCTGCATGCCGGGACCTTCGACACGCCGGCGGAGCTCGAGCCGCAATACAATTATGGATCCGCGCAGCGGCTGGGTTGGGTTTGCTGTGGCATCGACCTGCCGGACCACGATACGGAAGAGCGATGGTAGCGGTACGGGACCACGGTTTCCCGCTGCCCTTGGACACGCCGCCAATGGAGGCACGCACGGCGGAGGCCTTGCCGCGCAATGACGGCCCATGGCAGTACGAGCCGAAATGGGATGGTTTTCGCTGCCTTGCCTTCAAAGGCGATCGGACCGTCGATCTCAGGGCGAAATCCGGCAAGCCGCTCGGCCGCTTTTTTCCCGAGCTGACTGCCCTGCTGAACGAGCTCAAAGCGCAGGACTTCGTTGTCGACGGTGAAATCGTGATCGAGATTGAGGATCGTGCCTCCTTCAACGCGCTGCAGATGCGGCTTCATCCAGCCGAGAGCCGCATCCGCAAACTGAGCGTGGAAACCCCGGCCCAGTTGATCCTGTTCGACATTCTCGCGGCCCCCGGCGGGGAGATCCTGCTGGCGCTACCCTTGTCCGAACGGCGCGCATTGTTGGAGGATTTCGTTGCCAGGTCCAACAATGCCGCACTGCGGCTGTCGCCGCGCACAACGGCCCTGACGCGTGCCAGACTGTGGCTGGAAGGCGCCGGCCATGGCTCGACGGATGGTGTGGTTGCAAAGCTGCTCGACGAACCCTACCGGGCGGGCGAGCGGGCGATGGTGAAGGTCAAGCGGTTGCGCACGGCCGATTGCGTGGTCGGCGGCTTTCGTTATCTCAACGGCACGCGACAGGTCGGTTCGCTGTTGCTTGGGCTCTACAACGACCAGGGCCTGCTCGATCACGTCGGCTTCACCTCGACCATCGACAATGACGAGCGCGCCGCGCTTACGGACAAGTTGGAAAAGCTGCGCGGTACTCCGGGCTTCACCGGCAAGGCGCCGGGCGGACCGAGCCGCTGGAGCACGCAGCGCAGCAGTGAGTGGAAGCCGTTGCTGCCGGAACTGGTCGTCGAAGTCCGCTTCGACCATGTTACCGGTGATCGCTTTCGGCACGGCACCAAGCTGTTGCGCTGGCGGCCGGACAAAGCCCCTCGGCAATGCACCTTCGAGCAGATCGAGTAGGGCTGCGGTTCCCGGATCGAGAAACGCGGACTGACCATCACGCCTTGAAATCGAACAGCGCCGCATCCGCGTCTTGCGCGCCGGCTATCGCGGCCGAGACGATCTCGGAGGCGATTTGCGAGAAGGTGATGCCGTTGCCACCATAACCCATCACCGCATGAACGCGCGGATGGCCAGGCACACTGCCGATGATCGGCAGCCCGGTGCCGGTGGCCCCGAATGAGCCGCTCCAGGCAAAATGCGCCGTCGTGTCGAGCTGCGGGAAAATTCGCTTGAGTTTCTCCTCCAGGCGCCTTGTCTTCTTCGCCGTCAACGCATCGCGCAATTGCTCGTCGGTGAAATCCTCATCCTCGCCGCCGCAGATCGCCCGTCCATCCGAGGTCGCGCGCATGTAGAGGTAGGGGTCGGACGCCTCCCACACCATCGCCGCGCGGGACCAGATTTT
>JAEKLU010000141.1 GCA_019509685.1 Mesorhizobium sp.
GCGCCACGCAAATCAGCGTGTCGACCGCTTCGGCAAGGCCCTTCAGCGTCGCGTGGTATTCGTAGGCGAGACCCTCGACCTTGCGGCGGTTTTGATAGGCGACCGACAGACCAAAGGCGTCGAGACGACGGGCTATGGCAAGGCCGATGCGGCCCATGCCGAAGATACCGACGCTGCGGCCGCGCAAGGTGAGCCGGCTCAGGCGATAATTGCCGTGCTTCAGCCAATCGCCGTCGCGCAGGTATTTTTCGGCGACATAGAGTTCCCGCACCGTGTTGATCAAAAGGCCGATCGTGGTGTCGGCGACCTCCTCGGTCAGCACATCGGGCGTATTGGTGACCATGACGCCGCGCGTGGCGGCGTGGCGGGCATCGACCGAATCGTAGCCGACGCCGAAATTGGCGATGATTTCGAGGTTGGGCAGCGCGTCGATCATGGCGGCGTCGATGCCGCCGAAGGAGGCGATGCCGCGCACGGATTTGCGCATCTCATCGGTGACCAGCGACGGGTCGGCGCGCTCGACGCGCACGCGCTGGAAGGCCTTGTCGATACGGCCGATGGCATGGTCGTTGAAATTGCCCGGCACCAGGATGGCGACCGGCAATTTCGCTTCGGCTTTGGTCATGCACGCTCCACCGGCTTGCCGGTCGACTGCCGCACATGCAGCTCCGGCTTGATCAGTTCCTGCGAGGGCCGCACCGCCTGCCCGTTCAGTTTGTCGAGCAAGGCGCTGGCGGCGCGGCGGCCGACCTCGCGCTGACCATTCCAGACCGTGGTCAGCGCCGGTGTCGCGATTGCCGCCTCCTCGAGATCGTCATAGCCGGTGACGGAGATATCGACGCCCGGCACAAGACCGGCGCGCGCGATGCCGTTCATCAGCCCGATCGCGACCAGATCATTCCAGCAGCAGGCAGCGGTGGGCTTGTCTTTCAGCGCCAAAAACTGTCCTGCCGCCTCGAAACCCGCCTGCTTGGTGCGCGGCCCGGGAATGCGCCAGGACGGCCTGACTTCCAGCCCGGCCGCCTCCATGGCGTTGACATAGCCCTGGTAGCGGTCGCGGCCGGTCGAGGTCTGGTCGGTGCCGCCGATCATGGCGATGCGCTTGTGGCCGAGCGAGATCAAATGGTTGGTGGCGAGCGCGGTGCCATAGGCATCGTCGCCGCGGAACACCGGCACGTCGGCTCCGGCGACGCTGCGCGCGATCAGCACCGCCGGCAGGCCGTTTTCCTCGGCCATGACGATGTCCTCGGCCGGCGTGCCGATGGCCGGCGACATGATGACGCCGTCGGCGCCGAGCTGCAGCAGCGTGTCGATGAAGGTGCGCTGCTTTTCGAGCTGGTCGTAGTGGTTGGAGAGGATGAAGGTCTGCCGGCTGCGGTCGAGCTCGCTCTCGATCGAGCGCAGGATCTCGGCGAAGAACGGGTTCATGATGTCGTGGACGACGACGCCGACGATGCCCGAGCGCGAAGTGCGCAGCGAGGCGGCGCGTCGGTTGTAGATATAGCCGATGGCGCGCGCATGCTCCTTGATGCGCTCGCGCGTGGCGCCGGCCACCAGCGGGCTGTCGCGCAGCGCCAGCGATACGGTTGCCGTGGAGACGCCCAGCGCATCCGCGATCGTCGAAAGCTTGATCTTCTGTGCCAGTGCCCTTCGCTCCCCAGGGTCTTTAGATTTTAACGGCTTTAAATTGTTTAAAACGGCCTTATGCCACCGGTTCTGGAGCAAATCAAAGTTTTTTCGCCAGCACTTCGGCTTCGGTGTCGAGGGACGCCGAGTTGCGCAAACGGAGTCGATGCTCGCGATGGATGATATAAAGCCCGCTGGCGACGATGATGGCGGCGCCGAGCAGCGTCCAGCGGTCCGGGAACTGATGGAAGATCAGCCAGCCGGAAATGATCATCCACACCATCTGCGAATAGGGATAAGGCGCCAGTTGCGTGGTGGTGGCCAGGCGATAGGCCCGGACCAGCAGATAGTGGCCGCCGGCGCCGAAGACGCCCAGCATCAGGACGACGAACCATTGAAAGCCGCCATGCGGCAGCGCATGCGAGAATGCCAGCAGCGGGGCAAGCAGCACGGACGGCGCCAGCGCGGAGAACAGGATCAGGCTTTCCGATGTCTCCGAGGCCGACATGCGCCGCGTCATGATGACGTAGAAGCTGTTCGACAGCATCGAGCCCAGCGCGAAGAGATGGCCGATGCCGAACACGCCGATGCCCGGACGGGTGATGATCAAAACGCCGACAAAGCCGGTGAGGATGGCGAGCCAACGCCGCCAGCCGGCCCATTCGCCGAGCAGCGGCCCGGCAAGCGCGGTTATGACCATCGGGCCAAAGAAATAGATCGAGGTGGTTTCGGCAAGCTGCAGCGTGCGTAGGGCCAGGATGTTGAACATCGTCGAGCCGAACAAAAACAGCCCGCGCAATATGTGCGCCGGCAGGTTGTTGGCGCGAAAGCGCGACGGCTCGCGCCAGCCGCGCAGGAAGATGCCGACAAGCAGCACATGAACGGTGAAGCGCGTCCAGGCGACGATCAGCGCCGAAACGCCTGCCAGCACCAGATATTTGCTGGAAGTGTCGAGAAAGGTGAAGCAGACATAGACGCACAGCATCAAAAGCATCGCCGCGGGCGGCGTTGCGCTGTCGTCGTTGTTTTTGGAAATGGTCAAGGTCGGGCCGATGGGAGGATAGACCCGTCCCTTCTGAGGCAATCGCCACTGGCCAGCAAGCCAAAAGCGACTGGCCCAACAAGCGCTTTGGTTAGTTACGAGCGCATTGTTCGTTGCGATCGGCGTGGGCACCCCTCGCGGTCGTCATTCTAGGGCGGAGCAAGGAGCGAAGCGACGCGCGCAGACCCTAGAATCCATGCCGCGACTTCGAAGCGTTGCGACGGTGCAGAATTCTGCTCCGCCGCGCTCTTTGGCAAAGGTCACGGAATGGATGGATCCTCGGGTCTTCGCTCCCGCTCCGCCCGTGGATGACGAAGCTGGGAGCCGCGGCTAACCTCCAACCTTCGCGATAGCCCTTCGAGCAAGAAGCATGCTAATCACCCCTTCCGCGCGCTCAGCCATGCATGCGGGCGCCCTTGGTGATCTTGTCGACCAGTTTTTTCTCGGCACGCAAGGCAATGCCGACGATCTTGGCATCCTCCGGCGCGAATTCGGCGAAGACGGCGCGGTTGGCCACATCATGGCCGGTTGCAAACATCTCCTCGACATAGGCCGACGTCGTCACGCCGCGCTCCAGCGCGCGGCGGTGGATCGCGCTCAGCGTCGCCGCATCAGCCGATAAGACGATGATAGGCTGGATGGACATCGGGTTGTAGAGGTTGCCGGCGCGGTCGCGATAGGGTTCGCCGATGATTTCGGGAAACTGGGCGACAATGCCGCTGGTCAGGAACGCGGTGACGTTGAGCTTCTGCCAGACCGGCAGGTCTTCCTTGAGAACAATTGCAATTTTCGTATCGAACACCAAGATTGAGACTCCGAAATAGCCCATGACGGGCGGAAAAGGCGATGGCGCAGGGTCTAGGCGGAGAAGCAAAGGAAGGTCTTGGACGTTTGTGCGCGGATGCCGACCGCATCGTGTCGGCGCCTGGCGGGGCGGGAATCGAGCGCATCGAGGCGCATTTCCACGGCAACGCCTTCGATCTGCACCGTCATGACACCTATGCGCTGGGGGTGACGCTTTCGGGCGTCCAGCGCTTCCACTATCGCGGCGCCTTGCGGCACAGCCTGCCGGGACAGGTGATCGCCCTGCATCCCGACGAGCTGCATGATGGCGGCGCCGGCACCGAGGACGGCCTGCGCTACAGGATCCTCTATCTGGAGCCGTCGCTGCTGCTCGACTGTCTCGACGGCGAGCCGCTGCCCTTCGTTGCCGATGCCGTGGTGAGCGACGCGGCGCTGCGCGACACGCTGCTGTCGGCGCTAGGCCCTCTCGATGAGGAACTCGACGATCTTTTCGTGGCGGATTTCGTTGCACAGCTGGCGCAACATCTGGGGCGCCATGCCGGACAGCCGGCAAAGCCCGCCGGAAAGACGGCGTGGCGAGCCGCATCGCTTGCCCGCGACTATCTCGAGGAGAATACCGAACGTCCAGTGCGATCCCACGAATTGGAGGCGGTCACCGGTCTCGACCGCTATGCGCTGTCGCGCCACTTTCGCGCCACCTATTCGACCAGCCCGCACCGCTTCCTGTTGATGCGCCGGCTGCAGCGGGCGCGGCGTATGATCGAGGCGGGAGAACCGCTGGCGGAGATCGCGGCCGGCGCCGGCTTCAGCGACCAGAGCCATTTCAACCGGCATTTCAAGAAAGCGTTCGGGGTAACGCCGGGGCGCTGGGCGGCGCTGGTGCGCGGGGCGGGGGTGGCGGCCTGACTTCGGCTTAAGGCGACGACGCTTCCGCGTCGCGCTTATAGGATCATGCCGAGGTGGTGCCTAGAGCGACGATGCTTCGCATCGCGCTTACGCGCCCGAGACGACGCTGACGCGTCGCTCGTTAATCATCCAGCTCCGCGTCGTCGTCGATCAGTTCCAGATCTTCGTTGGAAAGGTTGGCCTCGATGCGGGCGAGCAGCTTGAACAGCGCCTTCTGGTCCTTCTTGTCGAGGCCCTTCAGCGCCTGCTTCTCGGTCTTCTTGACCGACTTCTCAATGGCGCGGATGGTTTCGCGGCCGCTCTCGGTGAGGAAGATATGCGCCTGGCGGGCGTCGGCCGAGGAGGCGCGCTTTTCCAGAAAACCCTGGGCCTGGAGCCGGTTGATGGTCTTGGTGATGGTCGGCGGGCGCACGCCGAGCCTGCCGGCAAGATTGCCCGGCGTCTGGCCATCCTCGCGGTCGAGCGCCAGCATGATCTGGTCCTGGCCGGCGTAGAAACCGTGCGCCAGAAGCCGTGCCGCGAGCGCCGTGCGCGCCAGCCGGGCCGCTGAATGCAGCCGGCTCATTGTCGCTGTCTTGTCCGCCTTGGCCATGGTCATCCCCTCTTCGGCCGAACCGGGACGGCCAGCATAGAGGCTGGCTGGCGGTTGGCAAATGACGATCTAAAAGAATCCGCTTGCAAAACAGCTTTGCCGGCAAGCAATGCGGTGCCCGGCGTGTGATGCCAGATGTTTATTTCAGTTAGATGACAAACGACTTTTGGAGAGCTTGATTTACAGCACCGACCGGCATCGCGCCATGGCATTCAAACAGTCTTGATCGGCATGATGACCACGGTGTGAAGCATATTGTCCGGAAGCCGGCGGTTCAGCGACACCCGCGTGGGCGATAAACCGCCCGGGCAACCCGGCCGGAAGCTCATGCGGGCGGAATTCCTGGCCCAGCTTTTTGCGGCGTGCAAAAGCCGCCTCGCCATCCTATATGAGGCCGACAATCCCAGATTTTCGAGGCAAGCCATGAGCGATGCACAAACGCAAATCCCCGTAACCGTCCTCACCGGTTACCTCGGCGCCGGCAAGACGACGCTGCTCAACCGTATCCTGTCGGAGAACCATGGCAGACGCTACGCCGTCATCGTCAACGAGTTCGGCGAGATCGGCATCGACAACGACCTGATCGTCGAATCCGACGAGGAAATCTACGAGATGAACAATGGCTGCGTCTGCTGCACGGTGCGCGGCGACCTGATCCGTGTCGTCGAGGGCCTGATGAAGCGGCCCGGCCGCTTCGACGCCATCGTCGTCGAGACGACGGGCCTCGCCGACCCGGTGCCGGTGGCCCAGACCTTCTTCATGGACGACGACGTGCGCTCCAAAACCAAGCTCGATGCCGTGGTGGCGCTGGTCGACGCCAAGCACCTGCCGCTGCGGCTGAAGGATTCGAAGGAAGCCGAGGACCAGATCGCCTTCGCCGACGTCGTGGTGCTGAACAAGACCGACCTCGTCACGCCGGAAGAACTCGACAAGGTCGAAGCAACGATCCGCGCCATCAACCCGGCGGCAAAAATCCATCGCACGCAGCGCTCCGGCGTGGCGCTCAACGAAGTGCTCGACCGCGGCGCCTTCGACCTGTCGCGCGCGCTGGAGAACGATCCGCACTTCCTCGAGGCGCACGACCATGACCACGACCATCACGACCATGATCATCACGATCATGATGGGCACGACCATCATCACGACCATGCTTCCGACATCCATGACGTGACGGTGAAGTCGGTGTCGCTGCGCGGCGGCGAGATGGATCCGAAGAAATTCTTCCCCTGGATCGAGAAAGTGACCCAGATGGAAGGGCCCAACATCCTGCGGCTGAAGGGCATCATCGCGCTCAAGGGCGACGACGAACGCTACGTGCTGCAAGGCGTGCATATGATCCTCGAGGGCGACCACCAGCGCGCCTGGAAGGACGGCGAGAAGCATGAGAGCCGGCTGGTGTTCATCGGCCGCGAGCTCGACGCCGAGCGGCTGAAGAAGAGCTTCGACGCCTGCCAGGCGGCTTGATTTCCTGACTTTCAGGCGCTAGCGCTGCGCTTTCTCCCTTCTCCCCTTGTGGGAGAAGGCCAGATCGCACCTGGCCGCGCCGGCTTCGTCTACAGAATCCCCGAATGGACCATCCACTTGCCCACAGTCGCCCCGCTTGATCTCGAAGGCCATTGCCTTGCCGCCGTCTTCCTCGGCGATGTGCCGCATTTCGCTCTGGCCGACGGCGCGATCCATCGGCTCGACAATGGGCAGAAGACGGTGCAGGCCAACGATGGCCTGCTGGCTACCTTCCATGACGCGGCCAACGACCGGCTGATCACCGGCGGCGAGGACGGCAAGGTGTTTGCCGTCAAGGCAGGCGGCGAGGTGAGCGAACTCGCCAGCGCCGGCAAGAAGTGGATCACCAGCGTCGCCGCCGGGCCGCAAGGCGCGATCGCCTATGCTTCCGGCAAGACCGCCTTCGTGCGTTTCGCCGAGGGCAAGATCAAGGAATTCGCCCATCCGCGCTCGGTCGAAGGGCTCGCCTTCTCGCCCAAGGGCATGCGTTTCGGCGTCGCCCGCTACAATGGCGCGACGCTGCATTTCCCGGCCGCCGAAGGCAAACCGGTCGAGCTCGAATGGGCCGGCGCCCATACCGGCATCACCTTCTCGCCGGATGGCGCCTTCCTCGTCACCACCATGCAGGAGAACGCGCTGCATGGCTGGAAGCTCGCCGACGGCAAGCACATGCGCATGAGCGGCTATCCGGGCAAGGTCAAAAGCCTGTCCTGGAGCGTCAAGGGCAAATGGCTGGCGAGCTCCGGTGCACCGGCCGCGATCGTCTGGCCATTCACCAGCAAAGACGGTCCGATGGGCAAGGCGCCGCTGGAACTCGGCACGCGCGGCAACACGATGGTGACCTGCGTTGCCTGCCACCCAAGCCAGGATGTCGTGGCCATCGGCTATGAGGACGGCATGGTGATCGCGGCGCGTTTTGCCGACGCCAAGGAGGTGCTGCTGCGCCGCCCCGGCAGGGGCGCCATCACCGCGATGATGTGGGACAAGGAAGAGCGCCGCATCGTCTTCGGAAGTGCGGCCGGCGATTGCGGCGTCATCGATATCACGGCGTAGGGAGTAAGGCAGTAGGGCAGTAGGGATTAGGGAAACGGCGCCTGAACGTCACCCCTACTGCCCTACTGCCCTACTGCCCTACTGCCCTACTGCCCTACTGCCCTACTGCCCTACTGCCCTACTGCCCTACTGCCCTACTGCCCTACTGCCCTAACACCCACCCCCGGCACGGCCAATTGCGGTTTTGCCGGCCGGTTGGCAGAGTGCCGCGCCAACAGAGGGGTTTTCATGCAGGCATCGGACAATTCAATCGGCGGCGTCAGCCGCGACCGCATCGCGACGCTGCGCGAGACCGAGGCGGAAGTTTTCCGCAAGGCGCGGCCGAAATCCGAGGCCAAGGTCGGCGACGGCATCGCCGGCTTCCTCGGCGGCGTGCCGATGCACTGGATGACCGACTGGCCGACGCCGTTTCCGATCCTGGTCGAGGCTGCAAGGGGCGCCACCATCACCGACATCGACGGCAACAAGCTCGACGATTTCTGCCTTGGCGACACCGGTTCGATGCTGGGCCACTCGCCGCCCGCTGTCGCCCGCGCCATCCGACGGCAGTCCGGACGCGGCCTGACCTACATGCTGCCTTCGGAGGACGCGCTGGCGATCGGGCCGCTCTTACAGCAGCGCTTCGGCCTGCCCTACTGGCAGATCGCCACGACAGCCACCGACGCCAACCGTTTCGCGTTGCGCGTTGCGCGCGCGGTGACCGGGCGGGAGAAGATCCTGGTCTTCAACGGCTGCTATCACGGCTCGGTCGACGAAACGATGGTGCGGCTGGTCGACGGTAAGGCGGTCAACCGGCCGGGTCTGGCCGGCGAGTTCCGTGACCTGACGCGGGCGACGAAGATCGTCGAGTTCAACGATGTCGCGGCGCTCGAATCAGCACTTGCGGATCGCGATGTCGCCTGCGTCATCACCGAGCCGGTGCTGACCAATTCCTGCATGGTGCTGCCCGAGCCAGGCTTCCACGACGCGCTGCGGCGGCTGACCCGCGCGGCGGGAACGCTGCTTCTGATCGACGAGACGCACACGATCTCAACCGGCCCGGGCGGCTATTCGAGGAAGCACGGTCTGGAGCCGGACTTGTTCGTGCTCGGCAAGCCGGTGGCCGGCGGCGTGCCGGCGAGCATCTGGGGCATGAGCGAAGAGGTCGCCACCCGCTACGGCGCGTACAACCGCACGAAGGAACCCGGCTATTCCGGCATGGGCACGACGCTGTCGGCCAACCCGCTGCAATTCGCGGCGATGCGCGCGACACTCGAAGAGGTGATGACCGAGGACGCCTATGCCCATATGGACCGGCTGGCGCAGCTGCTCGACGCCGGGCTTGCGGCGGCGATCAAGCGTCACAAGCTGCCATGGCATGTCGCGCGGGTCGGCGCCCGCGTCGAGTTCATCTGCGCGCCCGGTCCGTTGCGGAACGGCGGCGAGGCGGAGACGGCGCATGCGCCGGAGCTCGAAGCCGCCA
>JAEKLU010000340.1 GCA_019509685.1 Mesorhizobium sp.
GGCATCGCATTGCCCGGCTTCACGTCGACCGCTTCGCCGGCCACGATCTTATCGCCGGCAGCCAGACGCTGCGGCGCCAGGATGTAGGACAATTCGCCGTCGTCATACTTGATCAGCGCGATGAAGGCGGTGCGGTTCGGATCGTATTCGATACGCTCGACCGTGCCGACGACATCGTACTTCTTACGCTTGAAGTCGATGATGCGGTACGAACGCTTGTGACCGCCGCCGATGAAGCGGGCCGTGATGCGGCCGTAATTGTTGCGGCCGCCCGACTTGGTCAGGCCTTCGGTCAGGCCCTTGACGGGCTTGCCCTTGTAGAGCCCCGAGCGGTCGACGATGACCAGCTGGCGGGTGCTCGGCGTTACCGGGTTGAATTTCTTAAGTGCCATTGTTCTGTCCTCGCGGCCTTGCTCAGAGACCCGTCGCGACGTCGATCGACTGGCCATCGGCCAGCGTCACTACCGCCTTCTTGACGTCGCCCTGGCGGCCAACGGTGCCGCGGAAGCGCTTGATCTTGCCCTTGCGGACGAGCGTGTTCACAGCCGTGACCTTGACGCCAAACAGCGCTTCGACAGCGGCCTTGATTTCCGGCTTCGACGCCTTCTTGGCGACGTTGAAGACGACCTGGTTGTTCTCGGAAGCCATGGTCGACTTTTCGGTGATCGCCGGCGAGACGATCACGTCGTAATGACGAAGGTCGGTCATTTGAAGCGCTCCTCGAGAGCCTCGACGGCGGCCTTCGAAAGGACCAGCGTGCCGCGGCGCAGAATGTCGTAAACGTTGATGCCCTGGATGGGCAGCACGTCGATGTTCGGAATGTTGGTCGCCGCCAGCTTGAAGTTCTTGTCAAGCTCGGCGCCGCCGATGACCAAAGCGTTGGTCAGGCCCAGCGTCGCGAAATTCGCGATCAGCGCCTTGGTCTTGGCTTCGGTCAGCTTCAGCTCGTCGATGACGATGATCGAAGCGCTCTTGGCCTTGGCCGAGAGCGCATGCTTCAAGCCCAGAGCGCGAACCTTCTTCGGCAGTTCATGCTCGTGGCTGCGCACGACCGGGCCGTGCGCCTTGCCGCCGCCGCGAAACTGCGGAGCACGAGCCGAATGGTGACGAGCGCGGCCCGTACCCTTCTGCTTGTACATCTTGGCGCCGGTGCGCGCGATCTCGGCGCGGCCCTTGGCCTTGTGCGTGCCCTGCTGCTTCTTGGCGAGCTGCCAGCGCACGACGCGCTGCAGGATGTCCTCGCGCGGGTCAAGGCCGAAAATCTCCTCGGAGAGCTTCACCTTGCCGGCGTCCTTGCCGCCCAGCGTTGTGATCTTGATATCCATTATTCCGCTCCCTCGGTGGCCGGGGCTTCGTTCTTGGCGGCAGCGGCACGGATCGCGGCAGGCTTCGGCGCATTGGCCGGCAGCGCAACCTTGGCAGCGTCGCGAACCAGGATCCAGGCGCCCTTGACGCCGGGGACGGCGCCGCGGATCAGGATCAGACCGCGATCGGCGTCGGTCGAGACAACCTCGACATTCTGCGTGGTGACGCGGGTGTCACCCATGTGACCGGCCATATGCTTGCCCTTGAACACCTTGCCGGGGTCCTGGCGCTGACCGGTCGAACCGTGCGTGCGGTGCGAGACCGAGTTGCCGTGCGTGGCGCGACCGCCACCCATGTGGTGCCGCTTGATCACGCCCTGGAAACCCTTACCGGTCGAGGTGCCCGTGACGTCGACCTTCTGGCCGACGACGAAATGCTCGACGGTGATCTCGGCGCCGACATCGATCATGTTGTCGGCGGAGACGCGGAACTCGGCGAGCTTCGCCTTCGGCTCGACGGAGGCGGCAGCGAAATGGCCGCGCAGCGCCTTCGACGTGTTCTTCACCTTGGCAAGGCCAACGCCGAGCTGGACGGCGGTGTAGCCGTTCTTCTCCTGCGTGCGCTGGGCCACGACCTGGCAGTTCTCCATCTGAAGAACAGTGACGGGAACGTGCTCGCCGGCATCGTTATAGATGCGGGTCATTCCCACCTTCTTTGCAATCACACCTGAACGCATCGGTTCAATTCCTTTAGAGTTCCGGGCCAGGGGCACCGCCCCTTACCGCGCTCTCGTTCCCTTAGAGCTTGATCTCGACGTCGACGCCGGCGGCCAGATCGAGCTTCATCAAAGCATCGACGGTCTGCGGGGTCGGATCGACGATGTCGAGCAGCCGCTTGTGCGTGCGCATCTCGAACTGCTCGCGGCTCTTCTTGTCGACGTGGGGCGACCGGTTGACCGTGAATTTTTCGATCCGCGTCGGCAGCGGAATGGGCCCGCGAACGTTTGCGCCGGTACGCTTGGCCGTCGACACGATTTCCTTCGTCGAGGCGTCGAGCACGCGGTGGTCAAACGCCTTAAGGCGGATGCGGATATTCTGTCCGTTCATGCGTCAATTCCTTGTTCTGGCGCGGCGCGGGCAGCTCCCGCGCCCGCGACAGATCGGTTTGAAGTCCAAATTACTCTTTGATGGTGACGACGATGCCGGCACCGACGGTGCGGCCGCCTTCACGGATGGCGAAGCGCAGCTT
Organism: Mesorhizobium sp.; assembly: GCA_019509685.1. The sequence goes on from JAEKLU010000340.1 coordinate 2,554, forward strand.
CTCTTCCATGGCGATCGGCACGATCAGCTCGACA
>JAEKLU010000341.1 GCA_019509685.1 Mesorhizobium sp.
CAGGCACCCGTCGACTGACGGGTGCCTTTTTGTATGAATTCGGGCTCGGCAGGTTTAGGTCGCCAGCTGCGCCTTCCTGGCTTCCTTCATGTTGGGCAGGAATACCGTCAGCAGCCCGAGGAACGGCAAGTACGAGCAGATCTGGAAGACGAAATCGATGCCTTTCATGTCGGCGACGACGCCGAGCACGGCGGCCGCAATGCCGCCCATGCCGAAAGCGAAGCCGAAGAAGATACCGGCGATCGTGCCGACACGCCCCGGCACCAGCTCCTGCGCGAACACCACGATGTTGGAGAAGGCCGACGACAGGATCAGGCCGATCAGCACCGTCAGCACCATCGTCCATTCGAAATTGGCGTAGGGCAGCGCGAGCGTGAAGGGCAGCACGCCGACGATCGAGAACCAGATCATCGCCTTCTGTCCATAGCGGTCGCCGAACGGGCCGCCGAGCAGGATGCCCAATGCCGACGCGCCGAGGAACAGAAACAGCATGACCTGGCTCGTCTGCACCGAAACGCCGAACTTATGGATGGAGTAGAAGGTGTAGTAGCTCGAAAGCGAGGCGATGTAGGCGTTCTTGGTCAGCACCAGCAGCGTCAGCACGGCAAGTGCCGCCATCACCTTCTTGCGCGGGAAGGGCGACACATGAGCGACCTGCTTGCGAGTGGCCATCGAGGCGCGCATGCGGCTGTACCATCCGCCGACCTGCCAAAGAACGAAGATGCCGATCAGCGAACCGATGGCGAACCAGGAAATGCTGGTCTGCCCGAAGGGCACGACGATGAAAGCGGCGAGCAACGGCCCCATCGACTGGCCGAAATTGCCGCCGACCTGGAACAGCGACTGCGCCAGACCGAAGCGGCCGCCCGAGGCAAAGCGGGCGATGCGCGAGGATTCCGGATGGAAGATCGCCGAGCCGATGCCGATCAGCGAGGCGCCGACCAGAAGCAGCACATAGTGACCGGCGTAAGCCAGCACGATCAAGCCGATCAGCGACGAAGCCATGCCCCAGGGCAAGGAATAAGGCATCGGCCGCTTATCCGTTACCATGCCGATGACCGGCTGCAGCAGCGAGGCGGTGACCTGAAAGGTGAAGGTCAAAAGACCGATCTGCCAGAAATCCAGACCATAATTGCCTTTGAGCAGCGGATAGATCGCCGGCAGCAGCGACTGCATGATGTCGTTGATGCCGTGGCAAAAGCTCACCGAAAGGATGACGGCGAAGGCCGTCGCTTGCGCCGAGGTGTTGCTTGCCGTCGCCGGCGCGGCGACAGAGGTGGCGGTCGTATCAGTCAAGGCAGTGCTCCGTGGTCTTTTTGGCGGCGAACCGCAGGCAGGCTTGGCGGCCGCTTCGTGAGCCGCCTTAAGGACGCTCGTCTGAAACGCGTTGTGGACGGATGCCTTATAAGCCGCTTGCCGCGCGACTTCTTTCGTGGTTTGGTCCAATAGTTTCGCAAGTGGGCCATAGCCGATGCCACATGGCAGGGAAATCTTCCGGGCCGGCAATGCCGAGCTCGGCCGGCTGCACGAAAGCCGCTGGCAGTGGCTGGAGGAGGTATCCGGGCCGGCGGTGGCGCTGCCGACCGAATATCCGGACGGCTATCACGTGCCGCAGCACCGCCACAGCCGCAGCCAATTGCTGCACGCTCTGGTTGGCGTCGTGCTGGTGACGACCCGGCATGGTCGCTGGATGGTGCCCCCCGACCACGCCATGTGGATTCCGGCCGGCACCGAGCATTCCGTCGAAATGCTGGGCGATGTCTCGATGCGCTCGGTCTATGTCATGCCGGGCGCAATCCCCGGGTTGCCCGAAGGCTTGCGCGTGGTCGGCGTCACCGAGCTGATGCACAGCCTGATCGTCGAATCGGAAAAGCTGCCGCAAGGCGGCGAGCTGGAAGGGCGCGGCGGGCTGATCATGAATTTGCTGCTGCACGAGATCCCGACCTTGCCGGAGCGGCCGCTCGGCCTGCCATTTCCGTCCGATCCGAAGCTGGCGGCGCTGTGCCGGCGTTTCGTGGCGGCACCTTCGCCGCACGCGACGATCGACGACTGGGCGAATGCCGCGGGCATGAGCCGTCGCTCCTTCACCCGCGCCTTTCATCGCCAGACCGGGCTGTCGCTGTCGACGTGGCGCCAGCAGGCCTGCCTGTTCGCCGCCTTGCCGAGGCTCGCCGATGGTGAGCCGATCACCCGGGTGGCGCTCGATCTCGGCTATGACAGCGTGCCTGCCTTCATCACCATGTTCAAGCGCATGCTCGGCGCCGCGCCGCGCGGCTATATGCGCGGCGCGCGCGATACCGATGGAAACCTGCGCCGCATAGGTGGGCCTGCTGCCGTTTGAAGTTTCAGCCCGCGTCAGGGACGCCGTGACTTTTCGGGTGAATTTCATGCGCCTCCGATAACTGATTGCATAATGCAATCAGTTATGCTCATTTTGCGAAGTGACAAACGGAGCAACCCGATGGCCAGGATCGTCTATGCCATGCTGACCTCGCTCGACGGCTACATCGCCGGCCCGAGCGGCGGTATCGACTTGCCGGTTCCCGAGGAAGAACTGCACCGGCATTTCAACGACGAGATGAGA
>JAEKLU010000349.1 GCA_019509685.1 Mesorhizobium sp.
CTTCATTCTGACGGCGATCGTCTGGTTCGCCTTGGAACGCAACCGCTTCCAGGGCCCGCCGCTCGGCGACATCATTGCGGCGCGTCAGGCGGCGATCAAGGCGGCCGAACAGGCGGTCGGCGAGACCGGCCACTGAGACTTCGCTTAATGGCCTTGGCCGGCGCCGCGCCGGCCAAGGCTTCGTTTCTCCCTTTCAATCGTCAAGCGTTGGAGTGCCAAAGGAATGGCCGGAAATTTCTCGTTCGATCAGTTGAAGAAAGCGGTCTCCAATGGCGAGATCGACACCGTGCTGGCCTGCATCGTCGACATGCAGGGCAGGCTTTCGGGCAAGCGTTTCCTGGCCCAGTATTTCGTCGATTCCGCGCATGGCGAGACGCATGGCTGCAACTATCTCCTCGCCTGCGATATCGATATGGAGCCGGTGCCGGGTTACAAGGCGGCAAGCTGGTCGAAAGGCTATGGCGACTTCGTCATGAAGCCGGACCTTTCGACGCTGCGCCGCGTCCCGTGGCTGGAGAAGACCGCGCTGGTCATCTGCGATGTGCTCGACCATCACACGCATGAAGATCTGGCGCACTCTCCCCGCGCGATCCTGAGGAAGCAGGTCAACCGGCTGAAGGAGCGCGGCTATATCGGCTATTTCGCTTCCGAGCTTGAATTCTATCTGTTCAGCGAGACTTACGATTCCGCCCGCAAGAAACATTGGCAGGGCCTCGACAGCGCTTCGCCCTATATCGGCGATTATCAGATCGGCATCACCTCGAAGGAAGAAGGCGTCATGCGCCGGCTTCGCAACGAGATGGAGGCCGCCGGCATCCCCATCGAGAACTCGAAAGGCGAATGGGGTCCTGGCCAGGAAGAAATCAACGTGCGCTACGCCGAGGCGCTAGACATGGCCGACCGTCACGTCATCCTGAAGAATGGCGCCAAGGAGATCGCGGATTCGGAAGGCAAGGCGATCTCCTTCATGGCCAAGTACAATTACGGGCTCGCCGGCAATTCCAGCCATATCCACAATTCGCTGTGGAGCGCCGACGGCAAGACGCCTTTGTTCTTCGACAAGAAGGCGGACTGGACGCTGTCCAGCCTCGGCCAGCAATGGGCGGCCGGGCAGTTGAAGTACGCCAAGGAATTCACCTGGTTCCTGGCGCCCTACATCAACTCCTACAAGCGCTTCCAGGCCGGCACGTTCGCGCCGACCAAAATCATGTGGAGCGAGGACAACCGCACCGCCGGTTTCCGGCTTTGCGGCGAGGGCACCAAGGGCATCCGCATGGAGTGCCGCATCGGCGGCGCCGACCTGAACCCCTATCTCGCCTTTGCCGCGCTGATCGCGTCCGGCCTTGCCGGCATCGACGAGAAGCTGGAGCTGCAGAAACCCTTCGTCGGCGACGCCTATCAGGCTTCGCGCCTGCCGGAGATCCCGAAGACATTGCGCGACGCCACCGAAACGCTGGCCAAGTCCAAGATGCTGAAGCAGGCCTTCGGCGAGGAGGTGATCGAGCACTATGTGCACACCGCCCGCTGGGAGCAGTTCGAATACGACCGCCGCATCACGGATTGGGAACTGCACAGGGGCTTTGAGCGGTATTAGGCCAGAAGCCATTACAGGCCCGCCGCACCCTTAGCCCCTTTCCGCGAAGAACCGCTCGCGGGGTCGCCGGCGTTTCGCGCTCCTGTCGCGATACGGGGAGGGGGTGGCGCTGGCGGATAAGGTCAGCGCCGGGCCATGTGTTTTTCGATTGTTATAAAACTGCGAGGACTTGCAAAATGACCGAAACGGTCAAACTCATCACCCCCATCGACGGCTCGATCTATGCCGAGCGGTCGGTCGCGACCGATCAGGCGATCAATGCCGCGGTCGAGCGCGCCAAGGCGGCGCAGGAAAAGTGGGCGCAAACGCCGATCGTCGAGCGCGGCAAGTACATGCTGGCGATGCTCGAAGCGCTGGTCGCCATGACCGACGAGATCGTGCCGGAAATCGCCTGGCAGATGGGGCGTCCGGTTCGCTATGGCGGTGAGTTCGGCGGCGTCAAGGAACGCACCAACTATATGGTCGAGATCGCCGAACAGGCGCTGAAATCCGTACCTGCCTCCAACCCGAAGGACGGTTTTCGGCGCTATGTGAAGAAGGATCCGCTCGGCGTCGTCATGGTGATCGCGCCTTGGAACTATCCTTATCTCACCGCCGTCAACACCATCGTGCCGGCGCTGATGGCCGGCAACACCGTCATCCTTAAGCACGCGGCGCAGACGCTGCTGGTCGGCGAGCGCTTCCAGCAGGCTTTCGACAAGATCGGCCTGCCCAAGGGCGTGTTCCAGAATATCGTGCTCAATCACGCCCGGACCGAGAAGCTGCTCGGCTCGGGCAAGATCGACCACGTCAATTTCACCGGCTCGGTCGGCGGCGGCCGCGCCATCGAGAAGGCGGCGGCCGGCACCTTCATGACGCTCGGCCTCGAGCTCGGCGGCAAGGATCCGGCCTATGTGCTGCCCGACGCAAAGCTCGACCATGCGGTCGCCAATCTGGTCGACGGCGCCTTCTACAATTCCGGCCAGTGCTGCTGCGGCATCGA
>JAEKLU010000350.1 GCA_019509685.1 Mesorhizobium sp.
GGATATGGCGCTTCAACAACAAGATCCGCTCCATCCCGGTCGGCAAGGTTCTGCGCGTCGAGCTTTCGGCGCGGGGCGTCGTCCATTGGAGCAGCGACAATTGGCTGACGGTCCAGGATCACAGGACAAAAGAAAACGCGTTTGGCGTGCATCTGGTCGACCTGCCGGTCGCCGGACTGGAGCCAGGAAGCACAATCGTCTTCACTTTTTTCTGGCCCGATGCGATGCGTTGGGAGAATGTCGACTTCAGCGTCGGCATTGACGCATCATGATGACGTGAGCACGGCCAATAGTTTCTTCTTTCCTCAAGCAATCGGGATGAAACCATGCAGATCGGAATGATGGGATTGGGCAGGATGGGCGCCAACATGGTGCGGCGCCTGATGCGCGACGGCCATCAATGCGTCGTCTACGACATCAACTCGGCAAGCGTCGCCGGCATGGTCAAGGATGGCGCCGTGGGTGCTGCCTCGCTCGAGGAATTCGTCGGCAAGCTGGCCAAGCCGCGTTGCGCCTGGCTGATGCTGCCGGCGGCGATCACCGGCAAGATCGTCGACCAGATCGCGGCGCTGATGGAGCCGGGCGACATCATCATCGACGGCGGCAATTCCTATTACCACGACGCGGTCGACCAGGCGGCCAAGCTCGCGGTCAAGGGCATCAACTTCGTCGATGTCGGCACCAGCGGCGGCGTCTGGGGCCTGGAGCGCGGCTACTGCCTGATGATCGGCGGCCCCGACGATGCCGTGAAGCATCTCGATTCGGTCTTTGCCACGCTGGCGCCCGGGCCGGATGCCGGAACCAACCCCTCCAAGGCCGACGGCACCGCGGCTTTCGGCTATCTGCATTGCGGCCCGAGCGGCGCCGGCCACTTCGTCAAGATGGTCCATAACGGCATCGAATACGGCGTCATGGCCGCCTATGCCGAAGGCATGAACATCCTCAAGTCGGCCAATGCCGGCAAGCGTCAGCGCACGTCGGATGCCGAGACCAGCCCGCTGGAAAACCCGCAATACTACCAGTTCGATGTCGACCTGCCGCAGGTGGCCGAGGTCTGGCGCCACGGCAGCGTCATCGGCTCCTGGCTGCTCGACCTCACCGCCGGCGCGCTGAAAAGCGACCCCGCACTGGCCCAGTTCGGCGGCCGCGTTTCGGATTCCGGCGAAGGCCGCTGGACGCTGAAGGCGGCGATCGACACCGGCGTCCCGGCGCCGGTGCTGTCCTCGGCGCTGTTCGACCGCTTCGCCTCGCAAGGCGAATCGCAATTCGCCGACAAGCTCTTGTCCGCCATGCGCTATGCGTTCGGCGGCCATATTGAAAAGCCGAAGACCGGCGCGTGAGGGGGGAGACGGCATGAGCCAGGAGCGGTCCGACACGCTGGTGCTTTTCGGGGCGACCGGCGATCTTGCGCACAAGAAGATATTCCCGGCGCTCTACCAGATGGTCGCCAAGGGGACGCTGACCGAGCCGGTGATCGGCGTCGCCTTCGAGCCCTGGGACCTTGCCAAGCTGGCCGATCGCGCCCGCGACGGCATCGTCACTGCGCTCGGCGCCATCGACGACAAGGTGTTCGGCAAGTTCACCTCGCTGCTGCGCTATGTCAGCGGCGATTATCGCGACAGCGCCACCTTCGAGAAATTGAAAACGGCGCTGGGTTCGGCGCAGCGGCCGCTGCATTACATGGCCGTGCCGCCGACCATGTTCGAGACCGTCGTGCAAGGGCTGGAACAATCGGGCACCGCGCATGGTGCGCGGCTGATGGTGGAAAAGCCGTTCGGCCACGATCTGCAATCGGCACGTTGGCTGAACCGGGTTCTGCACCTGGTGTTCGATGAGCAGTCGATCTTCCGTATCGACCATTATCTCGGCAAGGAAGCGATCCAGAACCTGCTCTATTTCCGCTTCGCCAACGCCTTTCTCGAGCCGATCTGGAACCGCAATTTCGTCGAGAGCGTGCAGATCACCATGGCCGAGGATTTCGGCGTCGAAGGGCGCGGTAAATTCTATGACGATGTCGGCGCCATCCGCGACGTCATCGAGAACCACCTTCTCAACATCCTGCTGCTTCTCGCCATGGAGCCGCCGATCGGCCGCTCGGCCGACGATCTGATCGACGAGAAGGTGCAGGTGCTGCGCGCCATCCGCACGCTGACCAAGGACGATGTCGTGCGTGGCCAGTTCGACGGCTATCTCGCCGAACCGGGCGTCAGGCCGAATTCTCCGGTCGAGACCTTCGCCGCGGTGCGCTTCTTCGTCGACACCTGGCGCTGGCGGGACGTGCCGTTCTTCATCCGCGCCGGCAAGAACATGCCGGTGCATGTGACGGAAGTAATCGTGCGGATGAAGCGGCCGCCGCTCGATGTCTTCGATCCGATCAAGCCGAGCGACGCCAATTACGTCCGCTTCCGCATCGATCCGCAGGTGGCGATCTCGATCGGCGCGCAGCGCAAGCGAGCCGGCGACGACATGGTCGGCGAGCAGGTCGAACTGACCGCGCTCGACGACACCAAGAACGACATGCCGCCCTACGAGCGGTTGATCGGCGACGCCATGAACGGCAACGGCCAGTTG
>JAEKLU010000142.1 GCA_019509685.1 Mesorhizobium sp.
GAGCGTTGAATCGAGCCACGCGTCGACGGCGAGCAGCGCCGAAGCGATCCGGCCTCTTCTCTTGCGTGGTTTCGAAGGACTTGCCATTGCGGAATTCCACCCTGGACGTCCCCGGCTGCCTCCTCGGGCGTTTCAGGACCGTCTTGAGAGCGACTATTCATCCATTTTGAGCCCGCTCACAAGGGCGGCGAAGCCACACGACAAGAGTTGTTGATCGGGATTGCCACGGCCGTGAACGGCCAATGATGTCACCTGGCGGCGATGAAGCGCATGAAATGCGCCACATCCGCCTCGCTCGGCTCGAGGCCGGTGAAGGACCGCAGATAGGCGGCGAGATGGCTGACGCGCGCCTCGACCGGTTCCTTGAGGTCGAGCACATAGTAGCCGATCTGCATGTAATAGAGCACGCGGGCCCGGATGAAGGCGTCCTCGCCGTCATAACCGTGGCGGCGGTACATATCGCGGATGGCCAGCAGCCGCTCGTCATCGGCCCGGTCGATCATGCGCCGCACGTCGTCCGAGCGCCGCGCCCATTCGCGCACGGCAAAATCGAGCCGCGGATCGAACAGGCGCTCGTCTGCCCAGCATTCGAAGACGTTCATGACGCCCATGATGATGGTTTCAGCCGGGCGCATCGCACGTTCGACGATCGCGTTGGTGTTGGTGTCGTGCCAGTGGTTGAGCAACTGTTCCAACAGGTCCTGCCGGCTGTTGAAATACCAGTAGAAGCTCGAGCGCGACACGCCGAGCTTCTGGCCGAGCGACAGGATGCGCACGCTTTCGATGCCCTCGGCAATCAGCGTCTTCAACGCGATGTCGATCCAGTCCGCGCGGGTCACCTTGATGTTGCCGGGCGCTTCGGCCTGTGAGGCGGTCATGACGCCACAAGTGGCATGGCGCGAAGCGGCGTGCAAGCGCTCCGTACACAAGTGTCTAGACACATATGTACAGGAACTGTATGGTGCGAGCCTCCAACGAGAGGGAGAGGCTCGTGAAGTCACATTATCGCGCGGTCGTTATCGGGGGTGGCGTGGTCGGCGCCTCGGTGCTCTATCACCTGACGCGGTTCGGCTGGAGCGACGTCGCGCTCATCGAGCGCGCCGAACTGACGGCGGGCTCGACGTGGCATGCGGCCGCCGGCTTTCATGCGCTCAACGCCGATCCCAACGTCGCAGCACTTCAGGACTACACGATAAAACTCTACCGCGAGATCGAGGCCGAGTCCGGGCAGAATGCCGGCCTGCACATGACCGGCGGCGTCAACATGGCGAGCGACCCGCAACGCTGGGAATGGCTGAAATCGGCCTGGGCGGTGTTCCAGTCGGTCGGCATCGAGACCGCGCGGCTGGTGACGCCGGAAGAAATCAAGGAAATCTGCCCGATCGTCAATGTCAGCGGGGTGCTCGGCGGCCTCTACGATTCCAACGAGGGCCATCTCGACCCCTATGGCACCACGCATGCCTATGCCGGCGCCGCCAGGAAACGCGGCGCCGATGTCATCTTGCGCAACCGCGTCGTCGAGCTGAAAGCGCGTGCCGATGGCGGTTGGGATGTCGTCACCGAAAAGGGCACGATCGTCGCCGAGCACGTCGTCAATGCCGGCGGCCTGTGGGCCAAGCAGGTCGGACTGATGGCCGGCGTCGACCTGCCGGTAACGCCAATGGAGCACCATTATTTCGTCACCGAGGACATCCCGGAGGTAGCCGCGCTCGACAAGGAGCTTGGCCTCGCCGTCGATCTCGACGGTTTCTCCTACCTGCGGCAGGAACGAAAGGGCGTGCTGCTCGGCGTCTACGAGCAGAACCCGAAACACTGGAACATGGACGGCGCGCCCTGGGATTACGGCATCGAATTGATCCCCGAGGATATCGATCGCATCAGCCCGGAGCTGTCGAAGGCCTATGAGCGCTTTCCGTGCCTGACGAATGCCGGCATCCGCAAATGGGTCAACGGCGCCTTCACCTTCACGCCGGACGGCAATCCGCTGGTTGGACCGGTGCGCGGCCTGAAGAATTATTGGGTCGCCTGCGGCGTCATGGCCGGCTTCAGCCAGGGCGGCGGCGTCGGCAAGTCGCTGGCCGAATGGATGATCTATGGCGAGCCGCAGGCCGACATCTTCGGCATGGACATCGCCCGCTACGGCGCCTTCGCCGCCAACCGGGAATATCTCGGACAAACCACGCGCCAATTCTACGCCCGCCGCTTCGTCATGACCTTCCCCAACGAGCGGCTGCCGGCAGGCCGGCCGCTGAAGCGGCCCGGCGCCTATGACGGCATGACCGCCGCCGGCGCCGAGTGGACCGCTTCCTGGGGGCTGGAGATCCCGGTCTATTTCGCGCCGATGGGGTTCCGCGAGGAGACGACGCTGAAGCGCTCCAACGCCTTCGACATCGTCGGCGACGAAGTCCGGCAGGTCCGCCGCGCCGCCGGGCTGGTCGATACCACCGCCTTCTCCCGCTATGCCGTGTTCGGCCCCGGCGCCGAGGCCTGGCTCGACCGGCTGCTCGCCTGCGGCTTGCCGAAGCCTGGACGCGCGAAGCTGGCGCCGATGCTCGGGGTCGACGGGCGCCTGAAGGGCGATCTCACCCTTATCAACTGGGGCGGCGGCGAATACTGGATCATGGGTTCATACTACCTGCGCGAATTCCATATGCGCTGGTTCGAAACCCATATGGCCGACGGCGTGACGGTCACCGATATCTCCGATGCGATGTCCGGCTTCCTCGTCACCGGCCCCAAAGCCAGGACGATTATCGAACGCACCACGCACCGGGACGTCTCGGCCAAAGCCTTGCCGTTCATGGCCTGCGGCGAATTCGATATCGGCATGGTGCGGGCCCGCGTCGCGCGGCTCTCCATAGCCGGCGAGCTTGGCTTCGAAATCAACTGTCCCGCCACCATGCATTCGACCTTGCGCGAAACCCTGCTCGCGGCCGGCGAGGATCTTGGCCTGGCCGAGATCGGTTATTACGCGCTGAACGCGCTGCGGCTGGAAAAGAGTTTCGGCATCTGGTCGCGCGAGTTCGCCCAGGGCTACACGCCCGGCCAGACCGGGCTCGACCGCTTCATCGCCTTCGACAAGGGCGACTTCATCGGCCGTGAGGCGGCGCTGAAAGAGCGCGAGGCGGGTGCCCGGCGGCGGATCGTGACGCTGGAGATCGATGCTGTCGATGCCGACGCCAGTGGCTTCGAGCCGGTCTGGCATCAGGGTCGGCGCATCGGCTTCGTCACCTCGGGCGGCTATGGCTATACGATCGGCCCGAGTGTCGCCCTGGCGTTGGTCGACGACGAATTCACCGGGGAGGGTACAGAGCTTTCCGTCCACATTGTCGGGGTCGAACGGTCGGCGCGCGTTATTCCGGCCTCGCCCTATGACGCGCAAGGCAAGGCGATGCGGCAATGAGCATGATCCCGAAAAGTGGAAACCGGTTTTCGGAAAAGATCATGCTCAAACAAGAGGATAAGATGGAACGGGATGACGTTTCGAAGAAAAGTCATCCCGTTCCCAGGAGGAACGACCATGGTTGACGAGGCCGCACGCGATGTGAGGCGCGAACGCCGGCGGGGACGCACCGGCGAGGCAGGCTCGGAGTCGAGCCGCCATCCAAACTACCGCGCGCTGAAAAACCCGTTCCTGCCGCAGCCGATCTTTTCACAAGATCAGGTCGCCGCCATTCACGAAACGGCGCTACGCGTGCTGGAGGAACTCGGCATCAAGGTGCTCCTGCCCGAGGCGCGTGCGATCTACGCGAGGGCCGGCGCGCTGGTCGACGAGGACAGCCAGATGGTGAAGATCGGCCGCGACATCGTCGAGGCCGCCCTTGCCTCGGCGCCGCGCTCCATTCATGCCCGCGCCGGCGCCGGCCTGCGCGACCTGACGCTCGAACTCGGCTCCATGACGTTCCTTGCTGGGGCCGGCGCGCCCAACGTCACCGATGTCGAACGCGGCCGGCGCCCGGGCACCTTCGCCGCCTTCGAGGAACTGACCAAGCTGGTGCAGCATTTCGACGTGCTGCACATGCTTTGTCCTTCCGTCGAGCCGCAGGATATCGACACCCGCTTCCGCCACTATGCCGCCAACCGGGCGCAACTGACGCTGTCGGATAAATTTCCCTTCGTCTTCGCGCGCGGCACACCGCAGGTCGACGACAGTTTCGAGATGATCCGGCTGGCGCGCGGCTTGTCTGAGGACGAATTCCGCGCCGGCGCCTATTGCTACACGGTCATCAACACCAACTCCCCGCGCCAGCTCGATATCCCGATGGCGCAAGGCATCATCGACTTCGCCAAAGCGGGCCAGGTCTCGATCATCACGCCCTTCTGCCTGGCCGGCGCCATGGCGCCGATCACCGTCGCCGGGGCGCTGACCTTGCAGCATGCCGAGGCGCTGGCTGGATTGGCCCTGGCCCAGATCGTGCGTCCAGGCGCGCCGGTGGTGTACGGCTCGTTCTCCTCCAATGTCGACATGAAGTCCGGCGCGCCGGCCTTCGGCACGCCCGAGCACGTCAAGGCGACGCTTGGCGCCGGCCAGCTGGCGCGCTTCACCGGCCTTCCCTGGCGTTCCGGGGGCGGCAGCGCCGCCAACATCTCCGACGTGCAGGCGGCGCACGAGACGCAGTTCGCGCTGTGGGGTTCGGTGCTTGCCGGCGCCACCGTCTGCATCCACGCCGCCGGCTGGCTGGAAGGCGGCTTGAGCGTCTCCTACGAAAAGCTGATCACCGATATCGAGGCGCTGCAGACCGTCGCCGAGCTCTGCGCTGTCACTCCAGGGGATGAGGATGCGATAGGCTTCGAAGCCATCGCCGAGGTGCAGCCGGGCGGCCATTTCTTCTCGGCCGGCCACACCATGGCGCGATATCGAACCGCCTTCTACGAGCCGCTGGTGGCCGACTGGTCGAATTTCGGCAATTGGACGCAAAGTGGTTCGAAGAGCGCAACAGAGCGCGCCACCGGCGTCTGGAAACGCATCCTTGCCGATTTCAAGGCGCCACCATCCGCGGCCGCCACCGCCGGTGTTCTCGACGAGTTCATCGCCAGGCGCACCGAAGAGGGCGGCGCGGCACCGGTCTCGTGACGAATTACATCGGGCGCTTGTCGCCCGCCTTTTGCGGATCCTGGCGTATTTTACCAGTATCAGTCAGTTTGTGCTTGTCGGCAGCAATCCTGCGGATGCGGTCGAAGGGGCTTTCTTCGGCCGGCTTGGTCTGCGGAACGCCATTTGGCTTCGGCCCGAACGTGATCATTTGTCGATCTCCCTGTCGTTGCTGACTGGTCTTTCTGACTGACGGAAATCCTTGGGGCGCGCCGGGAACCCCCGGCAGCGATTGTTCCGGTTATGCCCGTCCGGCTTTCTCGGGCGGGCATCTCAGCCGGTGGTTCAGTAGCCGCCCATGCCGCCGCCAGCCCCCGCGGGTGCTGCATCCTTGGCCGGGATGTCGGTGATCATCGCTTCGGCGGTGATCAAGAGGGCAGCGATCGAGCCGGCATCCTGCAGGGCCGTGCGCACCACTTTCGCCGGATCGACAATGCCGGCCTTGATCATGTCGACATAGACCTCGTTCTGGGCATCGAAGCCCTGATTGTGGTCCTTGCTGTCGGAGAGCTTGCCGACGACGATCGAGCCTTCCACACCGGAATTCTCGGCGATCTGGCGGATCGGCGCTTCGAGGGCCCTGAGCACGATCGAAATGCCTGCGGTCACGTCGTCATTGGCGCCGTTCAAACCGGCAAGTGCCGACCTGGCGCGCAGAAGTGCCACGCCGCCGCCGGGCACGATGCCTTCCTCGACCGCCGCGCGCGTCGCGTTCAGCGCGTCGTCGATGCGGTCCTTCTTTTCCTTGACTTCCGATTCGGTGGCGCCGCCGACGCGGATGACGGCAACGCCGCCGGCCAGTTTCGCCAGCCGCTCCTGCAGCTTTTCCTTGTCGTAGTCGGAGGTCGTTTCCTCGATCTGCCCCTTGATCTGGGCGATGCGCGCCTGGATGGTCGCTTTGGTGCCGGCGCCGTCGATGATCGTGGTGGTGTCCTTCTCGATCAGCACGCGCTTGGCGCGGCCGAGCATCTCGAGGGTGACGTTCTCGAGCTTGATGCCGAGATCTTCGGAAATCATCTGGCCCGATGTCAGCACCGCAATGTCTTCCAGCATCGCCTTGCGGCGATCGCCGAAGCCCGGCGCCTTGACGGCCGCGACCTTGAGGCCGCCGCGCAATTTGTTGACCACCAGCGTGGCAAGCGCCTCGCCTTCGACGTCCTCCGAGATGATCAGCAGCGGCCGGCCGCCCTGCACCACCGCTTCGAGGATCGGCAGCATCGCCTGCAGATTGCCGAGCTTCTTCTCGTGGATGAGGATGTAGGGCTCTTCCAGCTCGACGCGCATCTTGTCGGCATTGGTGACGAAATACGGGCTGAGATAGCCGCGATCGAACTGCATGCCTTCGACGACGTCGAGTTCGGTTTCGGCGGTCTTGGCTTCCTCGACAGTGATGACGCCGTCATTGCCGACCTTGTCCATCGCCTTGGCGATCATCTCGCCGACGGTTGCATCGCCATTGGCGGCGATGGTGCCGACCTGGGCGATCTCGGCCGACGACTTGACCTTCTTGGCCTTCGCCTTGATCTCCACGACGACGGCCGCGACGGCCTGGTCGATGCCGCGCTTCAAATCCATCGGGTTCATGCCGGCGGCGACCAGCTTGGCGCCTTCGCGCAGGATCGAGGCGGCGAGCACGGTCGCCGTGGTGGTGCCGTCACCGGCAAGGTCGTTGGTCTTCGAGGCCACTTCGCGCACCATCTGCGCGCCCATATTCTCGAACTTGTCGGTGAGTTCGATTTCCTTGGCGACGGTGACGCCGTCCTTGGTGACGCGCGGCGCGCCATAGGCTTTGTCGATGATCACGTTGCGGCCCTTGGGGCCGAGCGTCACCTTGACCGCGTTGTTGAGGAGCTCGACGCCGCGCAGCATGCGGTCGCGGGCATCGGTGGAGAATTTGATTTCCTTGGCGGACATGGTTTTCATCCAGTTCGTATTTGGAGTGGATCAGTCGCCGCGCGGAACGCGCAGCGCCGTTGTCTGTAAAGGCCCGCAGCGTCCTTACGCGTCCCGAAGGACACGCGGCGCTGATCAGGCAGCCTTCTTGGCGGCCACGGTCTTGGCGGCGACAGTCTTGGTGGCGACAGTCTTCCCGATGGCTGCCTCGCCTTTGTCGATGACACCCATGATGTCGGCTTCCTTCATGATCAGCAGGTCCTCGCCATCGATCTTGACCTCTGTGCCCGACCATTTGCCGAACAGGATCAAGTCGCCAGCCCTGACGTCGAGCGGCACGAGCGCGCCGTTTTCGTCGCGTGCGCCAGGCCCAACGGCGATGACTTCGCCTTGCTGCGGCTTTTCCTTGGCATTGTCGGGAATGATGATGCCGCCCTTGGATTTGATTTCGCCTTCCGCGCGCCGGATGACGACGCGGTCGTGGAGTGGCCGGAATTTCATGGGAGCTTCTTTCTGGGGCCGTCATAGCCGGCCGCTGCCGCTCTTATAGACCCGTTGGCACTCGATAGATAGGAGTGCCAAAAATTATTCGTGCTTAAAATTAAATATTGAAAAGTATTATGCCGCTATCCGGTTTCGAAATGTCGGGAAGCGCCTAAATATTTCAAAAAATTGAATTTCAAGGCGAAAGTGACTATTTAACACGTAGGTTCGATTCCACAATTTCAGGCACGAAGGAGGTCTAAGCGATGGCCGAAGGCAATCAGACTATCATGGAAAAAGCTGAGGCCCGTTTCATGGACAAACAGAAGAAGACGGCCGAGCGCAGCAAGGCGACCGCCGATTACGTATCCGAGGCGAAAGCCAGGGAGATCAAGACGGCAAGGCTCAGGGAGCTGCGACTGGCCAAGGAAGAGGCCGACCGGGTGGCGGAAGCCTTGAACCCGACACCGAAGAAGAAGCGGGCGGCAGTCAAGAAAGCCGTCGCGGTACCGAAGGGAGCGAAGTCATGAGCCTTACATTTCCAAACCGTAGCCGCAGCTATGACGAGGCCGGCAGACGAATTCGCTTCGTCGGTCATGACGGCATGTTCCAGATTTCCTTCTCTGTCGCCGCCGATGCCATTTCCAATGCGCCAGCGGGAACGGCGACCGCCGAAGCCACCTATCTGGCGGCCTTCGACTCGGCTTCCGGCCCAATTCATGACGTCGCCAGCAAGGCCTACGCCCGCACGCGCAAGAGCATATATGTGCTGACCGCCGCCGATTTCGCCTGAATGGGATCACGGCGTCTTTTGGTTGCCGCGCGCTACCCGACAGATGTAGACGGTGTCCTGAGAGTGGCTGATCGCTGAGGTCTCGTGACCGGGCGCGGCAGCTTGAAGGTGGTTTGTTGGCAATGGACGGGAAATGACGGCGCCTGGGGATTTGATGCAAGCCTTGTTCCTGAGGTTGAAGAGCGATCGCTCGCTCTCGGCGCTGCTCGGCGGCACCGGGCTGCTCGAGCGCGCGAACGACAAGGCGGCTTTTCCGCACGTCACCTATGGCCGCACCAGCGCTTTCAATCTGGAAACCGGCGCTGACAATGACAATGATCAGCTCGTCACCTTCCATGTCTGGTCGAAGACGCAAGGCGAAGCCGAGACGCGCCTGATCATGGACAGCATCCGCACACGCCTCGACAGCGCGGCTTTTTCCATCGGCTGGCGAGCCCAGACGCGCCTGTCGCTGGAATTCGCCGAAGCCCGCTACGATGAGGACCTGGCCGTCCACCATGGGCTGCTGCGTTTTCGTGCGCTGACGCAGGAAAGTGCCTGACCGAGCATGATCCCGAACAGCGGGAACCGGTTTTCGGAAAAGATCATGCTCCAACAAAGAGTCAAAGCTGCGCCTGGATCG
>JAEKLU010000143.1 GCA_019509685.1 Mesorhizobium sp.
TGGCGCCCATGCCGGGCAAGGTCAGCGGCACGATCACCCGGCGCATGGCCTGGGCGCGCGTGCAGCCATCGATCATCGCCGCTTCCTCGAGGTCCTTCGGGATGCCGTCGAAGAAAGACTGCATGAGGAAGGTGGCGAAGGCCGTGTTGAAGGCGGTGTAGATGATGATCAGGCCGATCAGGCTGTTGGTGAGACCGAGATCGCCCATGATGCGGTAGATCGGCGGAATGACCATGACCAGCGGGAAGGTCTGGGTCAGCAGGAGCAGGATGGCCAAAGTCGCCTTGCCGCGAAAGGTGAAGCGCGACATGGCGTAGCCGGCAAGTGTGGCGATGACCGTCACCAGTGCCGCCGTCGAGACCGAGACGATGACGCTGTTCAGGAAATAGCGCGGGAAGTCGGAGGCTTCTAGCACGGTGACGAAGTTCTTGAACGTCGTCTGCGACGGCCAGAAGGTGATGCCCTCGGAATAGAGCAGGCGCTCGGGCGTCACCGAGATCTTCAGCGTCCAGAAGATCGGGAACAGCGCGAAGACCACATAGGCAGCGACCGCCGCGTAAAGGCCGAGACCGCCGATGATGCGTGAGGAGGTGGAGCGTCCGGCGATCATCAGACGTGCCTCACCAGCAAGCGGCGAATGGCAATCAGCGCGATCGCATAGGCGATCAGCAGCACCAGAAGCAGCACCGCGACCGCCGAGGCATAGCCTTTGTCCAACGACTTGAAGGCGCTGACATAGATGTAGACCGGCACCGTGCTGGTCGAGCCGGCGGGCCCGCCTTCGGTCATGACGAAGATCAGATCGGCGAAGGTAGCGATCCAGATGGTGCGCAGCATGACGGTGATGACGATGGTCGGCGCCAGGAAGGGCATCGTCACCTTGGTGAAGCGCTGCCATGGCGAAGCACCGTCGATCGCCGCCGCTTCATAGAGTTCCGACGGGATCGACTTCAGCGCCGCCAGCAGCGTGATGGCGAAGAAGGGGATGCCGAACCAGATGTTGGCGACGATCGGCCCCCACATGAAGGACGGCACCGCCCAGGGCAGGAAGACCACCGCCTGCACAATCTTGCGACCGTAGAAAGGCTTGTCGAGCAGCAGCGCGAGACCGAGACCAAGGAAAAACTGGAAGAACAGGCTGGCCACCGTCCACCACAGCGTGTTGACCAGCGCCTGGCCGAGCACCTGGTCCGAGAACATCGCCTGGTATTGGGCGAGGCCGACATATTGCGACTTGAAGGCGGAGAATTTGCGAAAGGAATAGCTGATGCCGATGATCAGCGGCACCAGCAGCACCAGGACCAAGAGAACGATAGCCGGCGAAAGATAGAGCCACGGCTCGATCGCGGCCTTGCTCAGCCGCTTCTTGCGCGGCCGGCCGGCGGATCGGATTTCGGAAACGGCGTAGGTCATACAGTGCTCTACGGTGATGAGTGGGTGCTGGTGTCAAAGCCGCGCCCTTCTCCCCGTTCACGGGGAGAAGATGCCGGCAGGCAGATGAGGGGCGGCGCTAGCTTCTCAGAAGTCGGCGCTGCCCCTCATCCGGCCCTATCGGGCCACCTTCTCCCCGTGAACGGGGAGAAGGAAAGGAGGCGTCACTTCTTGTTCTTCGCAAGCCAGTCCTGCTGTTCCTTGGTCAGGAACTTGGCCCATTCGTCGGCCACGTCCTTGGCCTGCTTCTGGCCGAGCAGCACTTCCTGGAAGTTCTTGATCGCCACCTGGTCGACGAAGTTGCCGAGGTTCTCAAGATGTGTCGGCGGCGTCACCATTTCATATTTGGAGCTGTCGCTGAGCTCGGTGAACCAGCCCTTGAACTGCTCGGTCTTGAAATGAGGATCCTGGTCGGCGCCGTTGTGGATCGGCACGACGCCGACTTCCTTGGCCCATTCCAGATTGTCCTTGGGCGACAGAAGCGTCGCCATCAGCTTCCAGCTTTCGTCTTTGTGCTGCGAATTGGCGAACATCGCCCAGCCGGCATAGCCCAGCGTCGGATAGGACTTGCCGCTCGGTCCGACCGGCAGCGGCGCCACGGCAAAATCGTCGGCGCTCATCTTGTCGGCGATGCCGAGCAACGCGTCTGGATCCTGGTTGAGCATGGCGCAGGTGCCGGAATAGAAACCGGTCACCGTCTCGTTGAAGCCCCAGCTCACGGCATCCTTGGGCGCCAGGCCGTTCTTATACATGTCGGCCAGCATCTGCAGGCCCTTTACCGAGCCTTCATCGTTGATGGTCGAGACGCCGTCATCGGTGAAGTAGCCGCCCTTGCCGTCGGCGATGTTCATGAACATGTGCATGCCGTTGAAGGCGCCGGGGCCGCCGCGCAGGCAGTAGCCGTATTTGCCCGGGATGGCCGAGATCTTCTTGGAGTCCGCGACGAAGTCATCGAGCGTGGCAGGCGGGCCGTCGAGGCCGGCTTGCTTGAACAGCTTCTTGTTCCAGAACAGCGCGTTCACATAGTAGCCATAAGGGATCATAAACTGGGTGTTGTTGACGGTCGAGCCGAACTGCTTGGCGCGGTCGCCGAGCGTCTTGGCGTCATCCCACTTGGCCATGTAGGGGCCGAGATCCTCGAGCTGGGCGTTGTTGGCGTATAGGCCCATCCAGCGTTCCGGCATCTCGACGACATCGGGCGTGTCGCCGGCCTGCACCATGGTCAGGAATTTTTCGAAAGCCTGGCCCCAGGGCAGCGAGATCACTTCGACCTTGATGCCCGGATTGGCGCTCTCGAATTCGGCGATCTGCTTCTTGAGGAATTCGGTGCGCGGCGGGCTGGTGATGACCTCGACCAGCTTGATGGTGGTGTCGGCCAGCGCGCCGCTGGCGGAAATCGCCAGACCGGCCGCGGTGGCAAGCATGATGCTCAGTCTCTTCATGTTCAAAACTCCCATTTTGGACGCGTTATTTTTTTGCTTTGTCGAAGGCGTGGGCGATATCGGCCCAGAGGTCCTCGACGCTTTCCAATCCGACATTGAAGCGGATGGTTCGGGGGCTGACGCCGAAGCGCGCCATCGAATTGATGCCCGGCGTCTGCTCGAGCGAGGCCTTTGCCGGTACGACCAGGCTTTCATGGCCGCCCCAGCTGACGCCGATGCGGAACAGTTTCAATGCGTCGACGAAAGCCGGAATGTCGACGTCCTCCGTCACCTCGAAGGAGAACAGCCCGGCATAGCCGGCTAAAGTCTTCTTGCCGGGGTGATTGGAGTAAACGGGATGATTGACCCGCTCGACCTTGCCATGCGCCTTCAGCCGCTCAGCAATGGTCAGCCCGCTCTTCATATGGTGCGGCAAGCGGAGCGGCAGCGTGCGCAGGCCGCGCAGCAGGAGCCAGCCCTCGAAGGGCGACAGCTTGGCGCCGAGCTGGGAATAGGTCTGTTCGTTGATGTGCTTGATGTGCGCCGCCGACCCCGCCACGACGCCGGCGACGGTGTCACTGTGGCCGCCGAGATATTTCGAGGCCGAGTGCAGCACCAGATCGACGCCATGCGAAATCGGCTTCTGGAACACCGGCGTTGCCCAGGAATTGTCGATGGTGGTGACGATGCCATGCTCCTTGGCCAGCCGCGTCAGATGCGCGATGTCCTGCAGCTCGAACAGCATCGAGGTCGGGCTTTCGAGATAAAGCAGCTTGGCGCCGGGAAGGGCTGCGGCAACCGCGTCCGGGTCGGCGCCGTCGACATAGTCGACCTTGATGTTGAGTCGCGGGAACAGGCGCTCGAACAGCCGGTAGGCATCGCCATAACAGTTGCGCACGGCAACGATACGCTCGCCGGCGCCGACAAAGGCAAGCAGCGTGGCGCTGATCGCCGCCATGCCGCTGGAGAAGCCGCGTGCGGCTTCGGCACCTTCCAAGGCCGCGACACGCGCCTCGAACTCCATCACCGTCGGATTGTCGCCGCGCGAATAGGTCGGCTGCTTCCTGCGGCCGGCAAAGGTGTCGGCCATGTCGGCATAGCTGGCGAAGGTGAAGAGCGAGGTCTGGTAGATCGGCGGCACCACGGCGTTGCCGGGGAACGGATCGTCGTGCGCAAGCAGCGTCGCCGCCTCGGCGAGGTAGTCGCTGGCCAGGGAGGCCGGGTCGAAGGTGTTTGGCTGCTCGTTCATTTGCGATCCGAAAGTTTGAGGTTGGCGGCGCCGCGCTTCAGATCGTCCTCGACGGTGGCCATGAGCTTCAGCGCCTCGGCACGGGCGCCATCGGGGTCCTGGGCGGCAATGCATTCGAAGATCGTGCGGTGATAGGGGAAACTGGCATGGCCGAAATCGCGCACGCCCAGCGGATGCTCCCAGAAGCGATGGAAGAGTTCGTGCATGGCGGCGATGATCTGCTCGAACAACGGATTGCCGGAAGCGCGGTAGACCGCCTGGTGGAACTCCCAGTCCTCCTCCGACGACATCCCGGCGCGGGTGCGAAACGCCTCTTCCATGATGTCGAGCTTGCGCTCGATCTCGGCGATATCGGCCTTGCCGGCACGGACGGCGCACAGAGCGGCGGCCTCAGCCTCCAGCGCGCGGCGGATTTCCAGCGTGCGCATCAACCCGGTGAAATCATTGCCGCCGGCAAGCGTCAGCGGCATGTGCAGCATATCAGCTGAAACGGCCGCCTTGAGATAGGTGCCGGAGCCTTGCCGCCTTTCGACGAGACCCAGCCCCTCCCAGCGCGTCAGCGCCTCGCGCACCGTATTGCGGCTGACCTTGAGGCGTTCGGCCAGGATGCGCTCGGTCGGCAGCTTGCCACCCGGCCCCAGCGCCTCCTGCCGCACGAAGCCCACCAACGCCTTCAGCACCGCGTCGTCGCGGGCTGTCGTGTGGATGGGTGGCAGAAAATCGGTCACGCCGAAGCTGTCCAAAGTGGTTCAATGGTCCAACCAATTTCTGCATACACGAACGGACGTGTCAACAGTTGAAACGCGACAAGGCCGAATGGCGCGGATATCCGCCATTCGGCCCTGCCATCTCGCTTTGGATTCGGCGACGGCTACGCGATCTTGACTGCGCCGGCGTCGCGCCAGCGCGCGAACATTTCCTCACGAACCCGTCGCGAAGCCGAAAGCCGCTCCTTTGCCTGCGCCAGGACCGCAGGCGAAGCCTCGGCCGGCGTGCCCGATTGGAAAGGAGGAGCCGGCGCATATTCGAGCGACAGCTGCACGATCTCGGCTTCCTCCTGTCCGAGAAGCCTCGCGACCAGCGCCAGGCCGAAATCGATCCCCGAGGTGACGCCGCCGGCGGTGATCAGCTTGCCGTCCTCCACGATACGCGCATCGACAGGGATCGCCCCGAACTCTTCAAGGAAATCATGCGCGTACCAGTGGGTGGTGGCGCGCTTGCCTTTGAGCAGCCCGGCCGCGCCGAGCACCAGGGCGCCGCTGCACACCGAGGTGACATAGCGGACCTGCGCCGCGCGCTGCCGCACGAAATCGAGCACTGCCTGATCCTCCAGCAGCGCGTTGACGCCGCCTCCGCCTGGAATGCACAGCACGTCGAGCGGCGGGCAATCGTCGAAAGTCGCCGTCGGCATCAGGGAGAGACGCGTCGAAGACATCACCGGATTGCGGTCCTTCCAGATCAGCTCCACCTCGGCGCCCTCGGCCGATGCCAGGACTTCGTAAGGGCCGGTGAGGTCGAGCTGCTGGACGTTGGGAAATACGAGGATGCCGAAACGAAGGGCCATGGAAATCTCCGTGGTTGACTCGGGACAGGTTGACTTCGGGCAATCTACGGCATCATGGTTTGGCACGATTGCCATTCACCCCTCGTTTCAGGCCAAACCCAATGCGCCGCATCGAAGTGCTTGCCTACCCCGAGGTCCAATTGCTCGATGTCAGCGGACCACTTCAGGTTTTCGCCAGCGCCAACGATTTCAGGATGCAGGCAGGCGAACCAGCGCCATACGAGGTCCTGGTCGTCGCCGCCTCGCCGCGGATCAGGACATCGGCCGGTCTGGTGCTGGAGGCAGCCGCGCTGCCGGCGCACGGGTCGGCGATCGACACGCTGGTCGTGCCCGGCGGATGGGGCGTCAACGCAGCCTGTGAGGATCGCGAACTGATCGATTGGCTGGCCAAGCGCTCGCGCGACGCCACGCGCACTGCCTCTGTTTGCAGCGGCGCCATGCTGCTGGCGACGGCAGGCCTGCTCGACGGCCGCCGTGCGGTCACCCATTGGGGTCGCTGCGCGGAGTTCGCCCGACGCTTTCCGGCGGTCCGTCTCGAACCCGATCCGATCTTCATCCGTGACGGCAATATCTGGACGTCCGCCGGCGTAACGGCGGGGATCGACCTCGCTTTGTCGCTTGTCGAGGCCGACCTTGGCCGGCCTATGGCGCTTGGCGTAGCGCGCGAGCTGGTGGTCTTCATGAAACGCCCCGGCGGCCAGGCGCAATTCAGCCAGACCCTGAAGCTGCAGCAAGGCGACGGGCGCTTCGACCGGCTGCATGGCTGGATCCTCGACAATCTGGCCGGCGACCTGTCGCTGGCGCAGCTGGCCGACCACGCCAATATGAGCCCGCGCAGTTTCTCGCGCCGCTATCGCGAGGCCACCGGTCGGACACCCGCCCGCGCGATCGAGGAAATCCGCATCGAGGCGGCGCGGCGGATGCTGGAGCGAGGCCAGCCCGTCAACCGGACGGCCCGCCGCTGCGGCTTCGGCTCGGAAGAGACGATGCGGCGCGGCTTTCTACGCGTCCTCGGCACCAACCCGCGCGACTACCGCCAGCGTTTCTGATCGCGACTGCTCGCGCCAGGCAGCCGGGTTGTGCGCGGTGACGCGGCGGAACTCACGATTGAAATTCGATTTCGTCTGGAAGCCGGATTCAAGCATTGCCGCGGTCACCGACATGTCGGTTTCGCTGAGCAGCCGGCAGGCCTCGGCGATGCGAAAATCGTTGATGAACTGCGAGACGTTCTTGCCGGCCAGGCGATTGACCGCGCCCGATATCTGGCGGGCCGGCACGCCCACGCGGCGCGCCAGCCGCGACAAGGTCAGGTTCTCGTCGCGCGCCAGCTTCTGCTCGACCAGCAGCTCGCGGACCCTGTCGAGAACCTCGCGATCCTGTGCTGTCGAGGATGATTTTTCGACCTCCTCGGCGGCCGCAGGCTGAGGCTGCGCGCGAGCGGCGACGATGGCCGTGAGGCCGATCAGCAGCAGGCCGAGAAAGTTTGCATTGCCGACGAGGAAGGCCGCGTTGTCGCCCTTGCTCCATGCGAAATCCATGAACACCGCGAAGTCGAAGAAGGCCGATAGACAAAGCGACAAGGCGGCGATGACGAGTGCGCGATGCGCGGCGACCGCGCCGTCGATGCGTGCCTCGTCCAGCGCATCGGGGCCGGCGCGGCCGAGATCGAGCATGGCCAATGCATAGCCGACAAAGATCACGATCAGGGCAGCATCGATCAGGCCTGGGGCAAACAGCACCAACCCAAGCATCAGGACGGGTGGAGCCGCATGCAGCCAGCGCACGCTGCTTGCCTGCGCGGCGCCGCGATGGATCAGACTGCGAAATCCCGCCAGAACGATCGGCGGCAGAGAGCTCGCAACCACCGGCAGCGCATAGCGCAGCTCCGTCATGCCGTAGCCCCAGCGCAGACCGAGAAGCACCGACTGAAGGGCGCAAAGGCCGACCAGGGCAAGGAACGGCAGCCTGGGCCGCTCGGCGCGCAGCATCCGGACAAACAGGATCAGCAGCAGCAGGGCGACGACAAAGGGAAGCGGAACGAAAATCACGGCGCTCTCAAGAGACAATCAGGTGCAGTGATAGTGGCCCGGATCGCGATTGAGAACGACCTCGATCACGATCGAGGACGCTTTTCGGTACCTCTCACAGCAAATCATCGCCGGTCTTTTCAACCGAGCGAGGGTTCCGTGACACTTTCCCGTATTCTTTCAATGGCTGCGCTTGCCATCGCAATCGCCGCGCCCGCCCATGCAGCCGAGGTCGGCGTGCGCGACATAAAGGTCACCGCGCCGGAACGCGGACGGGACCTCGCGGTCACCGTATGGTACCCGGCCACGGCCGGCGGCGAGCCGGGGCTGGTGGGCGACAGCAAGGTGTTCAAGGGCGCGCCGGCGACGATGAATGCGCCGCTGCTCAAGGGCCACTTTCCGCTGATCGTGCTGTCGCACGGATCGGGCAGCCGGGTTCAAGCCATGGCCTGGCTTGCGACGGAGCTCGCCAAGGCGGGCTTCATCGTGGCCGGCCCAAATCACCCCGGCACCACCGGCGGCGATTCGACACCGGCCAACACGCCGAAAGTGTGGGAGCGCACGCGCGATCTCTCGGCCGTGATCGACGCCATGACGACCGATCCGGCATGGAACGGCGCCGTCGATGGCGACCGGATCGGCGTCGTCGGCTTTTCGCTCGGCGGCACCGCCGCGATGGAAATCGCCGGCGCCCGTGCCAATCTCGAAGCTTATGCAAGCTATTGCGACCATTACACGAAATGGGATTGCGCCTGGTTCGCCGGCGGCACGGGCTACATCAATGACGAAGCGGTGCATGTCGAGAAGGTTGACCTGCGCAAGCTCGACAGGACGAGCTTCGAACAATCTAATCTGGATCGTCGCATCAAATCGGCCGTGCTGGTCGATCCGGGTCTCGCGCCGGCCTACGAGGCGGATAGCCTGAAGCAGATTGCGATCCCGATGAGCTTCATCAATCTCGGCGTCGGCAGTGCAATTCCCAAGGGAGTGCTCGCCGACAAGCTCGCTGCACTGACGCCGCGAGGTACGTACGCCACTGTCGCGGGCGCCATTCACTTCAGCTTCCTGCCAGAGTGCAAGCCGGGCGGCGCCGAGCTGCTGAAATCGCTAGGGGAAATTGACCCGATCTGCGTGGATGGCGGCAACCGCGCACGCGCCGACCTCCATGCGGAACTGATCGACTTGATCCGAGGCGACCTAAAGCGAACCCTTCAGGATCCGATGTGACCGTTTCACCCGGCGAAGCGCGGCTCCGGCACGCCGCGCACGCCGACATCGAGCGCCAACAGCGAGCCGGCCATCGGCTGGCGCCACGGATCGGCTTAGGCCCAAAGCCGGACTATCCCGACAATTTACCCAAACGGACAGCGAAGCGCTCGACCATAGCAAGGCCAACCCCGGTCGGCCTCATTGCCGGCGCCCGATCGTGGATCGGGATGCCGGCGCGGGCGCCGAACAGCCGTTTGCCGTAGCAGATCAGGTTCTCGATGCCCTGCATGACGAACACCACTGCCGGCAGCATTTTTGCATACTCGGCCTCGGCTGCCGCTTCGTCTCCGGCGCGGCACGCCTCGTAGGCGCGCACGGCATGATCGATGCAGTCCGGCGCCAGGATCATGCCTCGGCAGCCGATGCGGAAATTGTCGATCAGTTCCAGCCCGCCACGCCCGTTGAAGACCGGAATCCGGCCCTCGGTGCGCTCGATCAGGCCGGCAATGTCGGTGACCGGGCTCTCGCCCTTGACCAGCTTGATGTTGGGGTGAAGCGTGACGAGGTCGCGGATCTCATCCGATGTCAGCCCACGGCCGAAAAAAGCCGGCGCGTTCTGGATCGCCACCGGCAGGTCGGTCGCCTCCGCGACACGGCCGAAGAAGCGGATGTATTCCGGAGCGCCATACGATCCGGCAGGCGGCGGCTGCAGGATCACCCAGTCGGCGCCAATGCTTTCGGCGTGGCGCACCTGTGCGACCTGCTCGG
>JAEKLU010000144.1 GCA_019509685.1 Mesorhizobium sp.
GAGGCGCTGACCCGTGTCGATTCGACCTCCGGCGACTGGTACGCGACTTCCGGCCACATGATCTGGATCGGCGACCGCACCCGCCAGCCCGACCATGCGCATGTCGAATATTTCCGCGGCATCAAGAATCCGCTCGGCCTGAAATGCGGGCCATCGCTGACGCCGGACTGTCTCATGGAGCTCATCGACCTGCTCAATCCCGAAAACGAGCCGGGACGTCTGACGCTGATCGCCCGCTTCGGGTCCGACAAGGTCGTCGAGCATCTGCCCAAGCTGGTGCGGGCCGTGAAGAAGGAAGGGCGCAACGTGGTATGGTCGTCCGACCCGATGCATGGCAACACGATCGAGGCGGCCGGCTACAAGACGCGTCCGTTCGACCGCATCCTGAAGGAAGTGCAGACCTTCTTCGAGGTGCATCGCGCCGAAGGCACGCATCCGGGCGGCATCCATGTCGAGATGACCGGCAAGAACGTCACCGAGTGCACCGGCGGCGCCCGCGCCATCACGGCCGAGGATTTGCAGGACCGCTACCACACCCATTGCGACCCGCGCCTCAACGCCGATCAGGCGATCGAGCTCGCCTTCCTGGTCTCGGATCTGCTCAAGAAGAGCCATCCGGTCCAGCACAGGCAGGCCGCCAACGCCTGAGCAGGCGAGCCCTTACCAATATGAAAAAGGCGCTGGATCGAAATCCGGCGCCTTTTCATTTTTGAGGTGTTCGTCGAGGTAGGTTCGCCGGTCAATCCGCATCGGGCAGCTGTGGCGGATCGCCCGGCAAATCGCTTCTTCCCGGCGGGAAGACGGCAAAATTGACGGCGATCGGTGGCTCCCGCAGCGACCAGTTGAAATAGGCGGTCTTGACCGGCAGACCGGCAATCCAGGGCCGCAGCCGCGGTGGGGGCGCGTCGCCCAGCCATACCAGCAGCATGCCCTGTTCATGCAGGCGTTGGTCCGTGATCCAGGGCGCGAGCCGTCTGTCGAGCGTCGTGAAGATCGAGGGCTCGTCCGGAGCGTCGAGCCCGGCCAGCATCGCCACGCCGTCTTCGCCACCGACAATGCCCAGCCGACCATGCATGGTCTGGTGCCAGATCGTCTCGGCTGTCTCCGATATGGACGGCGCGTCCCAGCAGAAGGGTTGCAGGCGGCCAATGACGTTGCAGCCTGTCCAACGGGTCCCCGCATAGGCGCTGGACACGCCGACGATGCAGACCAGCGCAAGCACCGCTAGCCGGCGCAGCTCGGTCGTGCCGAGCCGCTCGCCGAGCAGGGCGACAGCCACGGCGCCGACGAGGTTGTACATGGTCGCGCCCCAGGACTCGCCGGTGCCGGTGAACAGCGAAGCAACCATCACCAGCAGCGCCGGCCCAAGGCCCATCCACACCAGGTAGATGACGGCCCGGCGCTCGACGGTCGGGTATGACAAGCGAGCAAGCCCGGATTGTTTCAGCTGCCGCAGCAGGCCGGAGAGGCCAAGGACGACGAGGAAGGCCGACAGTCCGGCAAGCTGGACGCCGATATAATAGAGGCGGGCACGGTGAGCGAGCACCCACGCATCGCGATGCTCGGCATAAGTCAGCGGCAGGAAATCGAAGCGATAAAGCGCAATCGCCAGCGGTGCCGCGATGGCCAGGAACAGGGCAAGACCCAGCCATGGCCACGGCGTGGCCAGACGGTTTCGGGCGCGTGCGTCATAGAGAATCCAGGCCGCGCCGAACAGCAGCAGCAGGCCGGTGGAGAATTTGGCATAGAGCCCGATGCCGGCGACGAGGCCGAGCGCCAGCCACCAGCCAGGGCGCCCGTCGCGCGCGGCGCGCCAAAGCAACCAGCAGATGCCGGCCCAGAACGGCATCTGCGCATAGTCATGATTGAATTGCGGCGTCGGCCAGCCGAAGAAATAGATCGACGGCATCAGGAGCACGGCGGCGAGCGCGCGGGTCGGGCCCATGATGTCGCGGGCCAGACAATAGACCAGGACGAAGGTCGTCGAGATCATCAGTTGCGAGATGAGATATTGCGGCCAGCGGGTCGAGCCGGTCAGCAGATGACCGATCTCGAGCAGCCAGCAGGGGAGTTGCGGGTGCTTGTAGGTCAACAGGACCCATTCGCGGCCCCACATGAAGCCCTCGACGACATCGCGTGGCGGCCCGACATTGACGATCGCCGGCATGATCGTCCAGCACAGGGTCTGGGCCAGGCACAAGAGCGCCAGCAATTGCCACGGGTGTTGGACCAGGCCGGTCCATATCGAAGACCGGGTGCCTTCCGCCGCGGCGGCCGCCGGCCAAAGATGCAAGGATTCGCTCGACATGCGAGCCTAAAATCACACCGGCGAATGTCTGAATAGCGCAATAGCGAAAGCTTACGAAAATGTATTCTTTCGCAACATTGTAAAACCAAGATCCCGATGGAATTCAACGTCATGTCTGCTCCGGCGCCCGGAGCCGGGCCGTGGTCGGCTGCCTGTTATCTTGGGGCCGGCCGGTTGTTCCGAGGCGCGCCGTTCATCACCATCGAGGTGCCTTCATGCATCACCAGCATGCCGTCATTCATCATCGCGGGCTCGACTTCTGGTCGGCGCGCGCCGCGGTTCTCGTCATCATCTGCCTGCAGCTTCTGGTCATCAACAATCTGTCCTTCGGGCCGCGCTGGCTGGCCCCGACGATCGAGGCGGCGCTTCTGGTGCCGCTGTCGGTCGCCACGGCGTGGACGCAGATGGCGACGCAAAAGGCCGTCGACCACGAGCATTGGTACACGATCGGCCAATTCCGCCTCTATATCCGCCGCGCCGCCCTGGTATTGACCGGCGTCATCAGCGTCATGAATTGCGGCGCGCTGGTCTTCCTGGTGCGGGCATTGCTCGAGGGCCATGCCGGCGCCGGCACGACGCTGCTCATCGATGCGCTCAACATCTGGGTCACCAATGTGATTGTCTTTGCGCTGTGGTTCTGGAGCACGGATCGCGGCGGCCCGCCGACCTGCGGCCTGGTCAAGCGCGCGCAGGCGGATTTCCTGTTCCCGCAGATGACATTGCCCGACCGCGAGACCGGTGGCTGGCTGCCCGGCTTCGTCGACTATGTCTTCCTGGCCTTCACCAATGCGACGGCGTTCTCGCCGACCGATACCTTGCCGCTGACGCAGCGCGCCAAGCTTTTGATGATGGCCGAAGCGATGATCTCGCTGCTGACGATCGCGCTGGTGGCGGCGCGGGCGGTGAACATACTGGCCTAAGCTGTGCCGATATGCAGGGAGGGCCGGCTTGCGAAAGGTGGCGGCTCCCTGCGCTTCCGAACTCAGTGGCCGCGCTCCCAGCGCATGTCGGAGAGCCTTGGATCAGTGAAGGCGGCGCGAGGGAATTCGAGCCGCTTGTCCGGGAATTCGCAGATCGCCTGGATGCCGAACGAGCCGATGCGGATGCGCCAAGTCTGCGGTTCGATCGGCTTTGCCTTGGCGAAGCCCTGGCACGTCAAAAGCGCGATGTTGGCGCCCTTGGGGTCGCGCACCGAGCGGTAGCGGATCGCCTGCATCCCGGCTTCCCGCGCCACGTCGGCGATCGCCTGGCTCCCGCGCCACGTCGGCGATCGCCTGGCAGGCGGCATAGTCGGTCGGACGCGTCCAGGCCTGTTCATCGCGGTCGAGCGGCGGGCGCGTCAGGTCGATGGCCGTCTCGCATTTGATGGCCGCGGCGAAGGCGGTGTATTCGGCGGCATCGTTCGGCCATTGCGTCTGTGGCGATTCGGCGAAGAACAGCAGGCGGTAGAAGGCCATTTCCGCCACCGCTGTCAGCACGGTCTCGGCGGCGTAATAAACACCTTTGGTCTTGCCGGCGCGACGGAAACGCGAGCCGTACGGATAGACCGAACCATAGCGGAACGGCGTCGCCAGCAGATAATGCAGGTGGCGGCACTCCAGCGGGATCTGCGGCTTGGTGTCTTCGACAAGGTCCTCCAGCAGCGCCTGCTCATCGAGCGTGTCGACCAGCTTCAGCGTCGAGACGCGATGCTGCGCCTCGACCATGCGCCAGTACTTGCCTTCGAGCCTTACGGCCTCAGACGAGAGCGCGTCGGGAGTCCAGATAGGCAATGACATCGACAAGTCCGGCAATGGTCAGGATCTTTTCGAGCGGGGAGCCGTCGAACACCGTATTGGGGTTCTTCAGCCATGCCCGGGCGACGCTCTCGTCGCCGCCGACAATGGCGTCGAGCGAACGGAACAGGCGCACGAACAGCACCGCAAGCTCGAACGGCTTGGTGCCGCGTTCAAGCTGGAACTCCTGCTTGCGCATGCGCGAGACCGTTGCTTCCGAAACGCCGATGACCAAAGCGAGCGTCCTGGCGGTGATGTCGAGCAGGTCGGCCGCGCGCAGCGTGGCCTTGGTGATGACGGCATTTTCGGCCGCCGCCGCAGCCGCGACTGGACGTTGCATAAGCGCACCCTTTCATTTCTGTGGAAAATATAGGCCACAAAAATTCATTTGGAAAGGGACTAGGCCGGATTTCAGTCTTTCTTGTAGAGCAGCCAGCCCTTGCCGGGGCGGTTGACCATCGCCGAGTGCCTGGTCACCCGGTTGCGGCCGCCGACCTTGGAGCGATACAGCGCCCGGTCGGCCTTGCTGTAGAGATCCTCGGCATTTTCGGCCTCCGAGGCCATGCAGATGCCCATGGAGATGGTCACGGTGCCATAGTTCATACCGGTCTGGCTGCTGGTGAACGGGGTCTGTTCGATCAGCGCCCGGATGCGCTCGGCAATCTCGTATGTGGCGTCCCCGCTGGCGCCTTCGACGATCAGCGCGAATTCCTCGCCGCCGGTGCGCGCGACGAACATGTCGGGGCGCACGCTGGACTGGAGGATCTCGGCGATGATCTGCAAGATCTTGTCGCCGACCGGATGGCCGTAGCGATCGTTGATGTCCTTGAAGTGGTCGATATCGGCGAGGATCAAGGCGTTGAACAGGATGCCGCGGTTGCTGTTGTAGATGCGGGTGATTTCCTTGTCGAAGGCGCGGCGGTTCCACAGCTGGGTCAGCGGATCGGTATCGGCAAGCCGTTTGTATTCCTCGAGCTTCGACTTGACGCTTTCGAGCTCGGCCGTCTTCTCGCTGAGCGTGGTGGCGACCTGGCGGTTATGATCCAGCGTCGAATGGGTCGCGGCCGACATGGCGGTGGCGATCTTGTGCAGCAATTCCTGCGAAAGCAGGCTGCGATTGCTCAAGCCGCTGGATGTTTCGTCGAGAATGCGGCCATACTTTTCGACATGCGTGCGCTCGCTGCGCAGCAGTGCCGCGACATCCTCCAACTCCTTGGCGATTGCGTCACGGGCATGCTCGACGATAGCCGGGCCATGGTGCTGCGGAAAGAAGGTGCGGCCGATGCGGTCGAGGTCGTCCTGTGTCGGCCGGTTGCTCAGCGACACGACGGCGAGGCTGAGTTCCCGGTTGCTGCCGGTCAGCGCTTCGTAAAAGATTTCGTAGTTGCGCGGCAGGCCGAGCACGCCGAGCTGGCGCATCGTGGCCACGACCGAACTGACGATATCGGTGTTCCTGTCGGTGGGGATGGGGGCCGGCTGCATGTTCAGTCTACAATCCCTTCACGCCGACCCTGCGATCGCCGGATGTCGCTCATGCGGGGATTGCCCTGAATCGCACTATGCAAAGGCGGCTCCCCAATCACCACCTTCGCTTGTACGAAACATAAATGCAGCAGCGCTAAAGTTCTGTTAACGGCCTGCATTTCCTCACTGTTTCCGCTACCTCAGGCTGTAGCGCGGTGCAGATGACGGTTTTCGAAACACGCCCCCTCTATGTCGCATTTGCCCGCACCTGGCGGCCGCAAAAATGGAATTCTTCGCGTCGGCGACAAGCGCTGGAAGTTGTCGAAGGAGGCCGGGATGGATGACAATCACAGTGGATCGTGCCTGTGCGGGGCCGTGCGCTTCAGGACCAAGGGCCCACTGCGAGGCGTGGTCTATTGCCACTGCTCGCAATGCCGGCGCCAAACCGGCCACTTCGTTGCCGCAACCGCCTCCAAGGATGCCGATATCGAGATAGAGGGTGCCGATACGCTCGCCTGGTATGGCGCCTCCGACGTGGCCAAACGCGGCTTTTGCCGCATTTGCGGCTCGCTGCTGTTCTGGAAGCACAATGAATTGGACACGATCTCGATCATGGCCGGCTCGTTCGACAAACCAAGCGGCCTCTCCGGCGAAAGTCATATCTTCGTCGGCGACAAGGGAGACTATTACTCGATCGACGACGGGTTGCCGCAGTTCGCACTGTCGACACCGTCGATAAAGGTCGCGGGCGACTGAATTTTGCAGCGGCTGCCTTATTCCCTTGATCCCGCTGTTGCGATATCCCCTGCCGGTGACTCGCAAAGGGGCCTGGCATGCAGCGGCTGATCGATGCTTTCATCAATTCGGTGCGGGCGTTCCGCAAGCTCGCCGCGCATGAAAAGGCGTTCCAGCAGGAGCTGCTGCTGCTGGCGCTTGCGCTGCCGGCCGGCTGGTTCATATCAGTGTCCTGGCGCAGCTATGCCTTGCTGGTCGGCGCTGTCCTGCTCCTGATCATGGTCGAAGTGCTCAACACCGGCATCGAGGCAGCCTGCGACGCGATCTCGCGCGAGTTCCACATCGATATCCAACTCGCCAAGGACTGCGGCTCGCTGGCAGTGCTGATCTCGATAGTGATCGCCGGCGGCGTCTGGGGCATCGCCATCATCGAGCGCCTTCTCGGCGCGCCGATCTGATCGCTCCGAGGATTACGATCCCGCCTGTTCCTTGGCGCGTTCGCGTCCTGCAAAGTGACGGCCGACCAGCCAGGCGACAATTGCGACAACGACGCCGACGGCAAGCGCGATGAGCAGCCGCTCATGCCGGGCAAAGGCCTGGCCCACCAATTGTTCCGCGCCGAGGCCGAAGACATAGCCGATGCCGCTGAACAGGACGGCCCAGGCCGCCGAAGAGATGGCGTTGAGGATGACGAAGCGCGGCACGGATACGGTCGACAGGCCGGCGGCGATGCCGCCGACGAGCCGCATGCCGTAGATGTAGCGGTTGGTCAGCACGAAAATGTTGGGGTGGGTGTTGAGCAGCCGGTAGGCGCGGCGGAATCCCGGACGCTGGCGCAGTCTCCTCACATAGGAATGATCGGCAAAGCTGCGGCCGAGGGTGAAGAAGCCCGTATCGCCGACGAAGGCGCCGAGGAAAGCGGCGAGAAAAGTCTGCCAGAGCACGAAAACGTGCTGATGCGCGAAGAAGCCGCCGAGGATTGCAGCACTTTCGCCTTCGGCGACGCAACCGAGGAAGACGGCGATCAGCCCGTACTGCTCGATGAGATGGTGGACGATTCCGCTCATTGGGTCGCCGGCCGCGCCGACAGCTTCTCGTCGATCTGCCTGAGCTGCTCGGCCAGGCGCTGGATGTCGTCACGCATGCCGATGATCTCGCCGTGGCGTATCTCATCGAGCTTTTCGTGCAGGGCCATGATCTCGATCTCCGCCTTCAGATTGACCTCGTAGTCATGGGCGGCGTCGATGCGGTCGCGCTCGGTCTGGCGGTTCTGCGACATCATGATCACGGGCGCCTGGATCGCCGCAAGCATCGACAGTACGAGATTGAGGAAGATGAAGGGGTAGGGGTCGAAGGCGTCTCGTGTCAGCAGCCAGGCGTTGCCTGCGGTCCAAACAACGAGAAAGGCCAGGAAGGCGAGGATGAAGGTCCATGAGCCGCCGACCCGAGCAATGGAGTCGGCGAGACGGTCGCCATAGGTCGAGTGAAAGGCGATGGCCTTGTTGGTGTCGCGCGTGATGGTGGTACGCTCGAGCGTCGACTGCAGGACCCGGCTCTCGAGAGGACCAAAGCCTTCCGGCTTTCGCTTGAGCAGGCGGTTCGCCATGTCCTCGACGATCTTGTTCATCTTGTCCCTCCTTCGCCAGAGCCCGGATAGAGGTAGAGGCTGCCGGGCCGAACGGGAAGTGATAGATCACGGGAGTGATAGATTGATCGCAACAGGCGAGGACACGAATGCTTGATTTCGAGAAAATCCGGACCCGGGCGGCAAAACGCAAGGGCGGAGATGCCGTGCTGGCGTCGCTGCTCGGACCGATGCCCGACAATGCCGCGGTGGCGAAGATTCCGGATGACCGCATCCTGTCGACCATGGCCGAGCGCGTCTTTGCCGCCGGCTTCGTCTGGCGCGTCATCGAGCAGAAGTGGCCGGGCTTCGAAGAGGCGTTCCTCCACTTCGAGCCGAAGCGGCTTTTGTTCCAGCCCGACGATTTCTGGCATGATCTGACGGCCGACAAACGCATCGTGCGCAACCCGCAGAAGATCAAATCCGTGCGCGACAACGCCGCCTTCGTCGAGCGCGTGTCGAAGGAGCATGGCGGCTTCGGCAAGTTCCTGGCCGAGTGGCCGGCCGACGATCAGGTCGGGTTGACCGCCTATCTCGCCAAGCATGGCAGCCGGCTCGGCGGCAATACCGGCCAGTATTTGCTGCGCTGGCTGGAGTGGGACGCGTTCGTCATTTCGGCCGACATGGCCGCCGCGCTCCGCGATGCCGGCCTCGACATCGCCGAGAGCCCGACCTCGAAACGCGACCTCGACAAGATCCAGGCGCAGCTCAACCAATGGGCGGCAAAGACCGGCCTGCCGCGCCGGCACATCTCGCGCATCCTGGCGATGTCGATCGGCGAGAACCATTCTGTCGAGACGTTGAGCGCGTACGCGGGCGACTGAGCCGGAGCGACAGGATACGATCTTCGATCAGTCCCTATTTGGCATAAGCAAACGCCATTGCCCGGCGATTTCGGCCACGCTACATCCACTCCATGACCAAGACCGCTCCAGACATCCTGCGCATCGCTATCGCCCAGCTCAACCCGACTGTCGGCGATGTCGCCGGCAACCTTGCCAAGGCGCGTGAGGCGCGGGCCGACGCCGCGCGTCAGGGCGCCGACCTGGTGCTCTATACCGAGTTGTTCCTGGCTGGTTATCCGCCGGAAGATTTGGTGCTGAAGCCGGCCTTTCTGAAGGCCTGCGAAAAGGCCGCGCAGGATTTCGCCAAGGATACGGCCGATGGCGGGCCGGGCGTCATCATCGGCACGCCGTTGAAGCGCCCTACTGGCACGCACAATTCCATTGTCTTCGCCGATGGCGGCAAGATCATCGCCGAGCGCTACAAGCTCGACCTGCCGAACTATGGCGAATTCGACGAGAAGCGTGTCTTCCAGCCCGGACTGGAACTGCAGGGTCCGGTCAATTTCCGCGGCGTGCGCATCGGCATCCCGATCTGCGAGGACATATGGGGCGAGGTCGCCGTCTGCGAGACGCTGGCCGAGAGCGGCGCCGAGATCCTCCTGGTGCCGAACGGCTCGCCTTACTACCGCGCCAAGATCGACGTTCGCCATCAGGTCGTCATCCGCCAGGTCATCGAAACCGGTCTGCCGATGATCTACGCCAACCAGCTTGGCGGCCAGGATGAGGTGATTTTCGACGGCGCCTCGTTTGCCATCGGCGCCGACAAGACTTTGGCCTTCCAGATGAGCCAGTTCGAGGACGCGGTCGACGTCACCACCTGGAAGCGGACAGGCGAAACCTGGGTCTGCTCGGAAGGGCCGATGTCGAAAATCCCCGAACGGGAGGAGGCCGATTACCGCGCCTGCATGCTTGGCCTGCGCGACTACGTCAACAAGAACGGCTTCAAGAACGTCGTGCTCGGCCTGTCCGGCGGCATCGACTCGGCGATCTGCGCGGCTCTTGCCGTCGATGCGCTCGGCGAGGAGCGGCTGCGCACCGTGATGATGCCGTATCGCTATACGTCGAAGGATTCGCTGAAGGATGCCGAGGATTGCGCCCGCGCGCTCGGCTGCCGCTACGATATCGTGCCGATCTCGGAGCCGGTCGAAGGGTTCAGGCACGCGCTGACGCAGCTGTTCGAGGGTACCCAGGAAGGCATCACCGAGGAAAACCTGCAGAGCCGCGCGCGCGGCACGATCCTGATGGCGATCTCCAACAAGTTCGGCTCGATGGTCGTCACCACCGGCAACAAGAGCGAGATGTCGGTCGGCTACGCCACGCTTTACGGCGACATGAATGGCGGCTTCAACCCGATCAAGGACCTCTACAAGATGCAGGTCTATGGCCTGTCGCGCTGGCGCAATGCGCATGTGCCGCCGGGCGCGCTCGGACCCTCGGGCGAAGTGATCCCGAAGAACATCATCGACAAGGCGCCGTCGGCGGAGCTGCGCGAGAACCAGACCGACCAGGATTCGCTGCCACCCTATCCGGTGCTGGACGACATCCTGGAATGCCTGGTCGAAAACGAGATGAGCGTCGACGACATCGTCGCGCGCGGCCATGAGCGGGCGACCGTGACGCGTATCGAACATCTGCTGTACATCGCCGAATACAAGCGCCGGCAGGCCGCACCGGGCGTGAAGATCACCCGCAAGAATTTCGGCCGCGACCGCCGCTACCCAATCACCAACCGGTTCCGGGATCGCGGCTAACGGTCGTTGGCTGCGGAATCTTGGTATCAGACGGGCTATTGTTGCAAATCGGTCTCAGTGGTTAGACCAGATTTGCTTTTGCCCGCGCCCTGCCTTGGCGAGGCGATGAGTCGTCCCTATAAGGGCTTCTCCGCGATTCCCTTTTGGGAGGAACGTATGGCAGGTACCAACATCGTTATGCGAGGCCGCGAAGCCTAGGTCTGCGCCGGTGCTCCGATGTGTCTTCGGAACGCCAGACGCCGAACAGGCATTTGCCGCTGCCGGTCGCCGCCGAAAGGCGCGCGGCCACCCATACTGAACCTCC
Organism: Mesorhizobium sp.; assembly: GCA_019509685.1. The sequence continues at coordinate 10,807 of JAEKLU010000144.1, forward strand.
CGTTTTCGAGAACGCCGCTTGGGCGTCGATGCGGGTTTTCCAATTTTCGATATTACCGGGACCGGGCTCCTTTGCGCCCGGATGACATCATGGCTCGTTTAAAACTCGATCTGCGCGCCAGCGCCTTTCGCAGCGTGCTTGGCTTCACGCTCAGCCACTGGCGGCGCCAGCCGTGGCGGCTGTCGTTCATCATGGGCGCCTTCCTGCTTTCGACGCTGGCAGACGTGCTGACGCCGCTCTATTCCGGCCGGCTGGTCGACGCCGTCGCCAGCAGCGCCGGCGCCGACGCGGTCGCCTGGAATGCCGCAATGACGGCGTTCTTCACCCTGATGGCGCTCGCCTTGGGCGGTGTCGTGCTGCGCAATGCCGCCTTCATGTGGATCGTCGAGCTGACGCTGAAGATGATGTCGGACATCGCGGCGGACGCCTTCCATCGGGTGCAGCGCTTCTCGACCGACTGGCACGCCAACAGCTTTGCCGGATCGACCGTGCGCAAAGTGACGCGCGGCATGTGGGCGCTCGACCTGCTCAACGACACCATCCTGATCGCGTTGCTGCCGTCGGTGGTCATGCTTGTCGGCTCGACGCTGCTGCTTGGCTGGTTCTGGCCGTTGATGGGCGCGGTGGTCGCTGCCGGTTCGGTGCTGTTCATCTCCGTCACGACGATGCTATCGCTTGGCTATGTCGCGCCCGCCGCGCGGCTTGCCAACAGCTGGGACACGCGGCTCGGCGGCTCGCTCGCCGACGCGGTGAGCTGCAACGCCGTGGTCAAGGGTTTTGGCGCGGAGGCGCGCGAGGAAGCGCGCCTTGCCAAGGTGGTCGCCAAATGGCGGCTGCGCACGGCGCGCACATGGGTGCGCGGCACCATCAACGGCACCACGCAAGGCGTGATGCTGCTCGCGATGCGGGCGGCAGTGATCGGCCTTGCACTGATGCTGTGGGCCTGGGGCCAGGCAAGCGCCGGCGACGTCGCCTTCGTCTTGACCTCGTTCTTCGTCCTGCAGGGTTATCTGCGCGATATCGGCACGCATATCCGCAACCTGCAGCGCTCGATCAACGATATGGAGGAACTCGTCGACTTCCAGTCCGAGCCGCTCGGCATCGAGGACCGGCCCAATGCCGCGCCGATCCGCATCACCGACGGTCACATCGCGTTCGACAAGGTGACGTTCCACTACGGCAACCATCGGCTGCCGCTCTACCGCGATTTCTCGGTCGATATCGCGGCGGGCGAACGCGTCGGTCTGGTCGGGCATTCGGGATCGGGCAAGACGACTTTCGTCAAGCTGATCCAGCGGCTCTACGATGTGAATGCAGGTCAGATCCTGATCGACGGCCAGAATATCGCGCAGGTGGGGCAAGCCTCGCTGCGCGGCCAGATCGCCATCGTCCAGCAGGAGCCGATCCTGTTCCACCGGTCGCTTGCCGAAAACATCGCCTATGCCAGGCCCGGCGCCACGCGG
>JAEKLU010000351.1 GCA_019509685.1 Mesorhizobium sp.
CATCCCCTGCACGGCCCGAACAGATTGAAGCTCGGCGTCTTTTCGACCAACGCCGATGGCGGGCTTGCCATCACCGATGTGCCGGAGCGCTGGATGGCGAGCTGGCGGGACAATCTGACGGCGGCGCAGATCGCCGACCGCGCCGGTCTCGAATTCATGCTGCCGATCGCCCGCTGGCGCGGCTTCGGCGGCCGCAACAAGGTGCGCGAATGGTCGTTCGAGACCTTCACATGGGCGGCGGCGCTTGCCGCGGCCACCGAGCAGATCGGCCTGTTCATGACGGTGCATGTGCCGCTGGTGCACCCGCTCTACGCCGCCAAGGCGCTGGCGACCGTCGACCATATCAGCCAGGGCCGCGCCGGCCTGAACATCGTCTGCGGCTGGAACCCGAAGGAATTCGGCATGTTCGGCACGCCGCTGGTCGAGAAGGGCTATGAGCAGGCCGCGGAATGGATCGAAATCCTCGAACGGCTTTACGCAGCGAGCGAGCCGCTCGACTATGAAGGCATCTATTACCGCCTGAAGGAGGCGGTGAGCCGCCCGGCCAGCTTGCAGGTTCCGCGCCCGGTGACGATGAACGCAGCTTTCGGCGGCCCCGGCCGGGATTTCGCCGCCTCCCGATGCGATTACCTGTTCACGACATTCTCGGAAATGAGCGACGCCGGCAAGCATGTCGCCGACATCGGCGAGCGGGCCGCGAAGGTCGGCCGCGATGTCGGCGTCTATACCGTCGCGCATGTCGTCTGCCGCCCGACCATGGAAGAGGCGCAGGCCTACTACGCGCGCTATGCCGTCGATCTGGCCGACCACGAAGCGGTCGACGCGCATATGGCCGGCAAGAAGGAATTCTCGCAGTCGCACGACCCGCATGCCTATGACCGCTACCGGCAGCGCTTCGCCGGCGGCGCCGGCACCTACCCGTTGATCGGCACGCCGGAAACGATTGCCGCAGACATGGCCGCGATTGCCGGGCATGGCTACCAGGGCATCGCGCTGTCCTTCGTCAACTACACGCAGGAACTGCCCTATTTCTGCGACCATGTTCTGCCGCTGCTCAGGCAGGCCGGGCTTCGCCAGTAATCACTCCGGAATGACGGCGGTCGCCTGGATCTCGATCTTGGCGCGGTCCTCGACCAGCGCCACCACCTGCATCGCCGCCATCGCCGGGAAATGCCGGCCGATCACGTCGCGATAGGCCTCGCCGATGCCTTTGAGGTTGCCGAGATATTCGGCCTTGTCGGTGAAGTACCAGGTCATCGAGGTGATGTGCTGCGGTTCGCCCCCGGCTTCGGCCAGCACCGCGACGATGTTGGCGAGCGTCTGCCGCACTTGGCCAACAAAATCGTCGGTCTCGAACTGGCACTGCCCGTTCCAGCCGACCTGCCCGCCAACGAACACCAGCCGTCCGCGCGCCGCGACACCGTTGGCGTAACCGATGGGTTTGGCCCAGCCCTCCGGCTGCAGAATGGTGTGCATGTCTAGCCTCCCCAAATCAGATACTGCTTGCAATAACGCCGTTCGAAAAATTCACCAGATCGTCCGGCTCACGCCGCTCCCATCACTTGCCGGGCGATCACCACCTTCTGCACGTCGGACGCGCCCTCATAGATGCGCAGCGCGCGGATCTCACGGTAAAGGCTTTCGACGATGTGGCCCTTGCGCACGCCGTCGCCGCCATGCAGTTGCACCGCCTTGTCGATCACCTCCTGCGCCTTGTCGGTGGCGAACAGCTTGGCCATCGCCGCCTCGCGGGTGACGCGGGCAGCACCCATATCCTTGGTCCAGGCGGCGCGATAGACGAGGAGAGCGGCCGCGTCGACATCGAGCGCCATGTCGGCGATGTGACCTTGCACCATCTGCAATTCGGCCATCGGCGCGCCGAACAGTTTGCGCTCGGCCACCCGTTTGATGCTTTCATCCAGCGCGCGCCGCGCGAAGCCGAGCGCTGCCGCGCCCACCGTCGAGCGGAAGACGTCGAGCACCGACATGGCGACGCGGAAGCCGTCGCCCGGCTTGCCGATCAGGGACGCGGCTGGAACGCGCGCCTTGTCGAAGGAAAGCCGCGCCAGCGGATGCGGGGCAATCACTTCGAGCCGTTCGGCGATGCCGAGGCCCTTCACATCGGCCGGCACGATGAAGGCGGAGAGCCCCCTGGCGCCGGGCGCTTCGCCGGTACGGGCAAAGACGATGTAGAGATCGGCGATGCCGCCATTGGAGATCCAGGTTTTCTCGCCCGACAAGACATAGTCGTCGCCGTCGTGCGTGGCCGTCATTTCCATGTTGGCAACATCGGATCCCGAGCGTGGCTCCGACAGCGCGAAGGCCGAGATCGCTTGGCCGGCCCGTGTCTTGGCGAGCCATTGCCGCTGCTCCGGCGTGCCGAACAGGCTGAGCGCGCCAGTGCCGAGCCCCTGCATGGCGAAAGCGAAGTCGGCGAGCCCGTCATGGCGCGCCAGCGTCTCGCGCGTAATGCACAAAGTGCGGACGTCGAGCGGTGCGGGATTGTCGGGATCGAGCGCCGTCGGCTTCAGCCAGCCATCGCGGCCGAG
>JAEKLU010000145.1 GCA_019509685.1 Mesorhizobium sp.
CGGCACGACCGATGATCCGGCTTACCTGGAGGCGACGATGCGGTTCTACGAACGGCATGTCTGCCGGGTCGTGCCGTTCCCGCCCGAGGTGACCGAGACCTTCGCCCAAATCGTGCGCAATCCGACCGTCTACACTGTGATGAACGGGCCGAACGAATTCCACGTCATCGGGACGCTGAAGAGCTGGAGCATCGTTGACCGTTTGTCGGCCATCGATGTTCCGACGCTGATCATCTCCGGCCGATACGACGAAGCCACACCGGCCACCGTCCAGCCCTTCAAGGACGGCATCAAAGGATCACACTGGGAGATATTCGAGCATTCCAGCCACATGCCGCATGTCGAGGAGCAAGAGGCATGCATGCGGGTGGTGGGAGACTTCCTGGACGACAACGACAACTGACAAAAAGGGGAATAAACGACATGAAGAAACTGCTTTTGGCGGCGTCAGCCGCGGCATTGCTGGCCGGCGCATGGCTGGCCCCGGCGCAGGCCGAGTACCTCAAGGAACACCGTGGCGGCACCATTCGCCTGCTCGCCCGCTCGGCGGCCGGCACGCTCGATCCGCACATCAATTACACCGACCAGGGCTGGCAGATGTACCAGCCGATCTATGACGGCCTGGTCACCTTCCGCAAAGCCGAGGGCAAGGATGGTTTCGCCGTCGTTGCCGACCTGGCCGAGGCGCTGCCCGAGGTCAGCAATGACGGCAAGACCTTCACCTTCAAGCTGCGCAAGGGCATCAAGTTCTCCAACGGCCAGGATGTTGGCGTGAAGGACGTCGTTGCTTCCTTCCAGCGCATCTTCAAGATTTCCGGTCCGACCTCCGGCACCTTCTATGCCGGCATCGTCGGCGCCGACAAATGCCTGGCCGACACCAAGAGCTGCACGCTGGAAGGCGGCGTCGTCGCCGACGAAGCGGCAGGCACCATCACCCTCAATCTCACCAAGCCGGATGCAGAGATTCTCTACAAGCTGGCCTTGCCGCATGCCGTGGTGCTGCCGGCGGACACGCCCAAGGAAGACATGGGTTCCAAGCCGATCCCAAGCACCGGCCCGTACATGATCTCCGCCTTCGACCCGAACAAGGGCATGACGGTTTCGCGCAACCCCAATTTCAAGCAGTGGAGCGAGGAAGCCCAGCCGGACGGTTATCCGGATGTCGTACAATATGATTTCGGCCTGTCCGAGGAAGCGGCGGTCACGGCGATCCAGAATGGCGAGGCGGACTGGATGTTCGACGCGCTGCCCAGCGATCGCCTCGGCGAACTCGGCAGCAAGTCCATGGACCAGCTGCACATCTCGCCGCTTTCGGCATGGTGGTACGCACCGCTGAACACTCGGCTGGCTCCGTTCGACAACGAGAAGGCGCGCCAGGCTGTTGCCTATGCGGTCGACCGCAACACGCTGGTCAAGTTGTTCGGCGGCAAGGTGCTCGCCTCGCCGGTCTGCCAGGTCCTGCCGCCGGATTTCCCCGGCCATGAAGACTATTGCCCCTTCACCAAGAACCCCGGCGCCAAATGGTCGGCGCCGGATCTCGACAAGGCCAAGCAGCTCGTCGAGGAATCGGGCACCAAGGGCCAGAAGGTCACCATCATCGTCGAGGACACGGCGATTTCGCGGTCGATCGGCGTCTATCTGCAGAGCGTGCTGACCAGCATCGGCTTTGTCGCCGACGTCAAGCCGATCTCGTCCAACCTGCAGTTCACCTACATCCAGAACACCAACAACAAAGTGCAGATGTCCGTCACTCAGTGGTACAAGGATTACCCGGCGGCCTCGGATTTCCTGAACATCCTGTTCTCCTGCGCCTCCTATCGTGAAGGCTCGGACGCTTCGATCAACATATCCGGCTTCTGCGACAAGGATATCGACGCCCAGATGCAGAAGGCGCTGGATCTCGGCGTGACCGACCAGAAGGCGGCCGACAAGCTGTGGGCGGAAGTCGACAGGCAGGTCACGGACAAGGCGCCGGCTGTCGGCCTGTCCGCAGTTCAACTGGATTGTCACCCAATCCTGGGTGCAGTAACGGGCCTGGGTGCAGTAACGAACCGCGCAAGGCACATACACCGTGTCCAACCAAGTCGCAGCCATGCCGCGCAAGACGCGAGGGCCCTGGGCCGTCGCGTTTGCGAAGCTGGCAACGGACAGGGCCGCCATGGCGTCCCTGGCCGTATTCCTGCTGATCGTCATCGCCTGCTTCAGCGCGCCGCTCTATGCGAAATGGGCGGGCACTGACCCCTTCGCCTCGACGCTCGATGCCGTCATCCAGATCGACGGCGCCGACGTTCCGGTGATGGAGCAATCAACTGAGGGGCTCGGTCTTGGCTATACGCCGATCGGTCCGACCTGGCAGCTCGGCAACTATTTCCTCGGCGCCGACAGCCAAGGCCGCGATGTCATGGCCCGTATGCTTTATGGCGGGCTGAGCTCGCTGCTGATCGCGGGCGCCGCCACCATCTTCACGCTGATCGTCGGCACGCTGGCCGGATTGATCGCCGGCTATTTCGGCGGCATCACCGACACGGTGCTGTCGCGCCTGCTCGACATATTGTGGGCGTTCCCGATCTATCTCTTGGCGATTTCGCTTTCCATCGTCACCATCGCGCAAGGCATCAGGATCGGGCCGATCGATATCGAATCCGGCAGTCTGTGGCTGCCGATCATCATCATCGGCATCGTCTATATTCCTTACGTGGCGCGCCCGATACGCGGCCAGGTGCTGGCGCTGCGCCACAGCGAGTTCGTGCTCGCCGCGATCAATTTGGGCGTGCCGGGATGGCGGATCCTTTGGCGCGATATCCTGCCCAACATCACCACCACGCTGATCGTCTTCGTGCCGCTGATGATGGCGCTGAACATGCTGACGGAATCGGCGCTGTCCTTCCTGTCGATCGGCGTGCAGCCGCCGGCCGCGAGCTGGGGCACGATCATCCAGGACGGGCAGGCGCTGCTTTACACGCGGCCGCTGGTGGCGCTGGTGCCTGGCCTGGCGATCGCCGTCTCGGTGATGGCGCTCAATGTCTTCGGCGACGGTCTGCGCGATGCGCTCGACCCGCGCTCCAAGGTTCGGCTGGGGCGCGACTGATGTTTTACGCCATTCTTCGCCGCTTCGGCCAAATGCTGTTCGTGATGTTCGGCATCTCGGTCATCGTCTTCCTGATCTTCTTCGCGACGCCGGGCGCCGACCCGGCCGCGCGCATCGCCGGCCGTAATGCCTCGCCGGAGGTGCTGGAAGCGGTGCGCCGCAGCTTCGGCTTCGACCAGCCGCTTTACGTGCAGTATGTGCGTATGATGGAGAAGATCTTCGTCACCGGCGATCTGACCTCCTTCGTCAACCGTGGCTGGAAGGTTGTGCCGGCGGTCATGGATTCGATCCCCGTCACGGTCTCGTTGGTATTCGGGGCTGCGATCCTGTGGGTGGTTGTCTCGATCATCATCGGCGTCGTTGCCGCCGCCACCCGCGACAGCTGGCTGGACAAGCTTCTGATGGCGCTGGGGCTGCTTGGCATTTCGATGCCGGTCTATTGGCTGGGCGAGGTGATGAACCTGATCACCCAGAGCCGCTACCATGACAGCTGGGTGTTCTCCTGGGTGCCGCCGCTCGGCTACAAGAATTTCTCCGACGATCCGAAGGGGTGGTTCCTGACCCTGGTCATTCCATGGATCACGCTGGCGATCCTCTATATCGGCATCTACGGGCGCGTTTTGCGCGCGGCCATCATCGAATCCATGCAGGAAGATTTTATCCGCACCGCCCGCGCCAAGGGCCTGTCGGAAACCCGCATCCTGCTGCGTCACGCCTTGCGCACGTCGCTGATCGCCTTCGTCACCCTGTTCGGCCTGGATTTCGGTGCCCTGGTCGGCGGTTCGGCGCTGCTGACGGAGGTGGTGTTCGGCCTGCACGGCATCGGCAAGCTCACCTATGACGCGCTGCAGAACCTCGACCTGCCGATGATCATGGCGACGGTGATGTATGCCTCGATGTTCGTGGTGATCGCCAATGCGGTGGTCGATTTCGTCTACATCCTTCTCGATCCGCGCCTGAGGGCATCATGATCCTGTCGGTGCGCGACCTCAAAGTATCCTTCCGCACCAATGACGGCCTGGTGCGGGCGATCGACGGCGTTTCCTTCGACCTCGAGGAAAGCGAGATTCTCGGCGTCGTCGGCGAATCCGGTTCGGGCAAGACGGTGTCGCTGCTGGCGGTGATGGGCCTCATCACCGATCCCAATGCCAGGATCGAAGGCTCGATCCGCTACAAGGGCCGCGAGCTCGTCGGTCTGCCGGCGCGCGAACTGCGGCGCCTGCGCGGCAACGAGATCGCCATGATCTTCCAGGACCCGATGACGGCGCTGACCCCGGTCTACACGATCGGCTGGCAGATCGCCGAACAGATCCGCGCGCATCGCAACATCAGCAAATTCAAGGCGATGGAGCGCGTCGAAGAGCTGCTTGCCGAAGTGAACTTTCCAAACCCGCACGAGGCGATGTCGCGCTATCCGCACCAGCTCTCCGGCGGCATGCGGCAGCGGGCGGTGATTGCCATGGCGCTGTCCTGCAATCCGGCGCTGCTGGTGGCCGACGAGCCGACCACGGCGCTCGATGTGACGGTGCAGGCCGGCATTCTCGACCTTGTGCGCAAATTGCGCGCGACACACAAATCGGCTGTCGTTTTCATCACGCACGACATGGGCGTGGTTTCCGAACTCGCCGACCGGGTCATGGTCATGTATGCCGGCCGCGTGGTGGAGCGCGGCACGCGCAGCGAGTTGTTTTCCGATCCGCGACATCCCTACACGCGCGCGCTGCTTGGCTCGATCCCGCCGCTGACCGGCGCAAAACCGCGCCGCCTGCCGGCCATCCCCGGCTCGCCGCCGCCGCTGCTGCGGCTGCCGCAAGGCTGCGCCTTCGGCCCGCGCTGCCCGGTTCGCTACGAACCCTGCGCGGCCGACAAGCCGGGTCTTGGCGCCGCCGCGCACGCCGCCGCATGCTTTCGGGTGACGCAGGCATGAGCGAGCCGATGACAGAAACCCCTATCCTCGAAACGCGCTCGCTGGCAAAGCGGTTTTCGATCGGCAGCCGCTTTTCGGTCGAGGGCAGGCGGACGGTGCACGCGGTCGACAATGTCTCGCTGACGGTGCGGCAGGGCGAAACGGTCGGGCTGGTCGGCGAATCCGGCTGCGGCAAGTCCACATTGGCGCGCTGCCTGGTGCGGCTCTACGACATCAGCGACGGCAAGCTGCTGTTCGAAGGCGACGACATCACCTCGAAGTCGCTTTCCGAGCTCAGGCCGCTCAGGCGCCGCCTGCAGATGGTCTTCCAGGACCCGTCGGCCTCGCTCAATCCGCGCCGGCGCGTCGGCGACCTGGTGGGCGAGCCGCTGCGCATTCACACCAAGCTTTCATCCGCCGAGATCAAGAAACGCGTCGCCGAGCTGTTCGACCTGGTCGGGCTGCTGCCGGATCATGTCATGCGTTTCCCGCACGAGTTTTCCGGCGGCCAGCGTCAGCGCGTCGGCATCGCGCGGGCGATCGCACTGAACCCGGATCTGGTCGTGCTCGACGAGCCTGTCTCGGCGCTCGACGTCTCGGTGCAGGCGCAGATCGTCAACCTGCTCGCCGATCTGCAGGAAAAGCTGAAGCTCACCTACATCTTCATCGCGCACGACCTCTCGGTGGTGCGTCAGGTCTCGACCCGTATCGCGGTCATGTATCTCGGCTCGATCGTCGAAGAGGGGCCGGCCGAAGAGGTGTTCGCAACCCCGTCCCACCCCTACAGCCAGGCGCTGATCTCGGCGGTTCCGGTCGTGGAGACGACGCCCAGTGGGACGCGCAAGCGCATCATCCTGACCGGTGACGTGCCAAGCCCGCTCAAGCCGCCATCGGGATGCCGGTTCCACCCGCGATGCCCGATCGCGGCGGATCGATGCCGTTCGGAACGCCCCGAGCTGAAGGAACATCGCAGCGGCCGCAAAGTGGCCTGCCACTTCCCAACGTTGGTCTGACTGCCGCTTCGGTAGCGTAGATCAGTTTTTGGCGATGGCGCCGACTTCGAGCGAATCGATGCGCTTCAGGCTCATGCCGACGACCGGCACCAGCTGATTGTTGACGCGCACGGCGATCGTCACGGTCATCGAATTGTCGTCGGGGACACGCGCCTGCATGACGCCGTTCAACTGCTTGCGATTGATGGTGAAGACGACCTTCTGGGGATCGACGACATTGCCGCCGACGATATCCATGCCGTCGCCGGTCGAACCGCCCATGAAGCTGCCGCGGTAACCGTCGCGGCCTTTGCGCTCAACGGTGGCCGACATCTTCTGCGTGAACATGCCGACCCGGCAACCGCCGTCGAGTGTCATCCCAACCCTGCCGTCAGGCGTCGAGCCGACGAAATTGCAGGTGAACTTGGTGTTCTTGTATTTGCCGGCGATGATCTCACCGGGACCGGCCCATGTGCCTTCGATGGAATGGAAGAACTGCTTGTCGGGCTCTGCTGCGAAGGCCTTTGCAACGAGGCCCAAAGGTGCGGCGATGGCAACTGCCGAAGACAGGACGCAGGACAAGATTACGCTTCTCATGGACGACACCCGGCACGGCAGAGTCTGCGGTTGGAACCTGAATGACCATGACCAAGATTGGTTAATGCTTCGTCACCGGCGCCGGCTTGGGTGTTTACCTTAACTGTCGTTCTGACCGTCCTTGCGTGACGCGAAAGAGGTCAGCGCCGACAGGAAATCGCCGAGGCCCGGCCGCTTGACGGCGATGAACGGCAAGGGCCGGGCGGTTTCCATCGCGGCGATGCCGATGCGCGCGGTCATCATGCCGTTGACGACGCCTTCGCCGAGCTTTGCCGACAGTTTCGCGGCAAGGCCGTGGCCGACGATCTGCTGCACGAAACTGTCGCCAAAGGCGATCGAGCCGGTCACCGCGAGATGAGCGAGCACGCCGCGCGCCAGCCGGAAGAAGCCGAGCGTGCCGGGGCGGCCGCCATAGAGTTCGGACAGCCGCCGGATCAGCCGGCCGGCCTCGAACACGACATAGGCGATATCGACGAGCGCGCGGGGACTGACCGCCGTTACCAGCGAGACACGCTTGGCGGCTTCGAGAATCATGATTTTGGCGCGAGCGTCGAGCGGCGACAGGATTTCGACCTCGGCGAGCCGCACCAGATTGGCGCCATCGATGATCTCGCCACGCAGGGCGGCGAGCGAGCGACGGCCGGCCGCGGTCTCGGGCTTGGCGGCGACGAAGGCCGACAGCTCGTCGACCAGTGCGCGCGCGGCCTTGGGATCGTCGCGCGCCACTGCGTCCAGGGCTCGCTTCTGCATCTTTTCGACCTCGGCGAGGCGGGCGATGGCGAGGAATTCGCGGATCAGGATGACGAACAGCGACAGAACCGCGATCGCGGCCATGCCGACCGCCAGCCAGCCCAGCCAGTCGGCGCGGGCGAACAGATTGCGGATGAGCTGGTCCGTCCACAGGCCGACCGCGAGCGAGACGAGCGCGCCGACCGCGCCGAAAAACAACCGGGCAAGCAGCGACCGCTTCCTTGGCGCGGTCGCCGGCGGTGGAGCCACTGCTTCGAGGTCCGGCTCGTCGAAGACGTCGATTTCCAAAGGGACCACCACCGCCACGTCGGCTTTCGTCGCGCGCAGCCTGCGCGCTGGTTGTTCTTCCGGGCGTCGGCTCCTTGGCGGTTGCGGGGTGAACTCTACTTCGGGCTCGATGCGGAAGGCCGCGGGTTTGCGGGGCGCGGTCATGCCAGATGATCTCCGATCAGGAACTGCAGCGCGCGGTCGAGCCGGATATGCGGCAAGGACAGCGTGACGCCTTCAGCCGTGCGCTCGAGCTTCGGCGGGCGAAAGCGTACGAAACGGATCGCCGGCTCGTTATTCTCCGGCTCGGAAAGATCGAACACCGCATCGGCTTTTTCCGGTAAGTCGCCGGGAAATATGGCGGTTTCGGTTTTTCCGTCGAACGTCTCACCGTTGATCTTTTCGCCCTTCAGCGGCGTTCCGATGATCACGGGCAAGGTCTCGCCGCCTTGTTTGACGGTGCCTTCGCGGGTCGAACGCACCGCCGCCATGGCGACGACATCGACATCGGCGCCGCTGAAATTCGCCCGCGCCAGCGCCCGGTCGGTCAGCCGGCGCACGATCGCTTGCAGCCGATCATGGCTTTCGTGGTGCAGATGGTCGGCCTTGGTCGCCGCCACCAGGATGCGGTCGATACGGCGCGAGAAGAAGTCGGTCAGGAAATTGCCCCGGCCCGGCCGGAAGCAGGACAGGATCTCGGTGACGGCGCGCTCCAGGTCGGCCATGGCGGCGGGACCGGCATTGAGCGCCTGCATGGCGTCGATCAGCACGATCTGGCGGTCGAGGCGGGTGATGTGCTCGCGAAAGAACGGTTTTACGACATGCGTCTTATAGGCTTCGTAGCGGCGCTCCATCATCGCCTGGAGCGAGCCGGAACGCGGCCGCCGCTCCGATCGCGTCATCAACGGCGCGAAGGTGAGCGCCGGCGAGCCCTCAAGGTCGCCCGGCATCAGGAAACGTCCGGGCGGCAGCGTCGAAAGCGCACGTTCGTCGAGCTTGCAGGCCTTGAGATAGGCGGCGAAGCTTTCGGCCAGCCGGCGCGCCGTCATCTCGTCGGCGTCGGCATCGGGGTCGACGGCGGATGCCAGCTCGCGCCAGGCCTGCGACAGGTCCGATCGGACGGGCAGGGCGGCCAGTTCCACCGCCTCGCGTGAAAAATCGGCGAAGGACTTGCCGAGCAGCGGCAGGTCGAGCAGCCATTCGCCGGGATAGTCGACAATGTCGAGCGAGAGCTTTCCGGCGGAGAACAGGCGATTCCAGCCGGAAGCGGATTCGTATTCGATGGTCAGCCGCAGTTCCGAGATGGCGCGCGTCGATTCCGGCCAGACGCGATCGTTGACCAGGGCGGCGACGTGATCCTCGTATTGGAAGCGGGGCACGGCGTCGTCCGGTTGCTCCTCGAGAAAAGCGCGGGCGACGCGGCCGGATTTCTGCGCCTCGAACAGCGGCAGGCGCCCGCCATGGATCAAATTGTGGACGAGGGCGGAGATGAAAACCGTCTTGCCGGCCCGGGAAAGACCGGTGACGCCCAGGCGCAAGGACGGAGAGAAGAGCCCGGCGGCCCGGCCCGACAGCGTGTCGAGCGCAATCCTCGCTTCGTCGGTGAAAGTGGTCAGCGATGATGCCAAATCATGTCTCTGGGTCACAGGTCAGGACCCGATATAGGCCCTGGTGCACCCGTTTGAAATGGTGTCAGAGGTCGGCGGGGGTGAGAAAGGCTTCGAGATAGCCATTGCCTTGCGCGGCTTCGGCAAGGTCGCCTGGAAAGCGCACCACGGCGAGGCCGGAGGTGGGAAAGCCATGGTTGAGCAGGCCGCGCGCGGTCTCGTCGCCATCGCCCGACACGGCCATGGCGAGGTCTTCCGTCATCGGATTGTGGCCGATCACCAGCAGCGAGGCGGCGACGCCGTTTTTCCGGATGATGTCGAGATAACCGGCGGCATCCTCGCTGTAGAGGGTGTCGAAGAACAGCACCCGGCCGGTGTCGGTGCGCCCGGCAAGCCCTTCCAGCGTCTGCCGCGCCCGTTTGGCGTTGGAGCAAAGGGTGATGTCGGGCACGTAGTCGAGCGCGCGCATGGCCTCGCCCATCGCCTCGGCGTCGGCGATGCCCGATTCGTCCAACGGGCGATCGAAGTCGCGCACGCCCGGCAGCGCCCATCCGGCCTTGGCATGCCGCAACAGATAAAGTCTGCTCAAACCACCCCCCATGGTGCCGCCTTTGCTGGCAAACAACGATTAGTCATCAGAACCGCATCGTGCACAATGGCGGGCTTTCAACAACCGCACCGAATCACGGCCGGTTGGATTGCCGCCGCTGAAACAAAGCGCCCGCCGGGCCTTCCAACGGTGACTAACAATTGCGTGAAACTGTTGCCGATTGCGCTTGTGCAGCCCCGTGTCCGCGAATATATAGGCGCCAAATTTGGGGTTGTTGGGTGAGTCGTATGAACGATATCGTTACCGCCGATTACGTACCCTCCGAAGACGAGCCGTTCATGAACGAACGGCAGAAATCATACTTCCGTCAAAAGCTTATCACCTGGAAGAATGACATACTTCGTGAAGCGCGTGAAACCCTCGAAATCCTTCAGCAAGAAAACGCCAACCATCCCGACCTAGCCGATCGTGCCTCGTCCGAAACCGACCGCGCCATCGAATTGCGCGCCCGCGATCGCCAACGCAAGCTCATCTCGAAAATAGACTCCGCGCTGCAGCGCATCGACGAAGGCACCTACGGCTACTGCGAGGAAACCGGCGAGCCGATCGCGCTGAAGCGGCTCGACGCGCGCCCGATCGCGACGCTGTCGATCGAGGCGCAGGAGCGCCATGAACGCCGCGAGAAGGTTTATCGCGACGACTGAACGGGCTGCCGACAGCAGGATTGTTTGAAAATGGCCGGGAATCCCGGCCATTTTTTGTTTGCGCTCGATGCTTGCGGCTTGAGGCGCTTCAGATTGGGTCAGGCTGAAGATCGATCGAACATACAGTCAAACCCTTCC
>JAEKLU010000344.1 GCA_019509685.1 Mesorhizobium sp.
CCGCAATCGATCGTGCGCCGCAATGGCGACCTGCTGCCGGTGCCGGGTGGCATCCGCGATGCGGGCGGCGACTTGATCGCGCCCGATCCCGCGGTGCTGCCCCCGGACGAACTTGACTTCCACAAGCTGTGGCTGCATCCGGCCCTGCTCTTCGCACAGACCTGCTGGGGGCCGATGGAGCTCGGCCTTTCTGGTCAGGTGCAGGTGGTCGGCCAGCCGAGCTACGACGCCTATGAGGGCGGGCAGGGCGAACTCTATTCGAGCGCCCTGGTGATGCGGACTGGCGAGGGGCCACAGATTCGCTCGCCCGCCGACGGCAAGGCTATCCTCCCGCTCGATCTGATGCGCGGCAAGCGCTTCACCTTCAACAGCCTCGATTCCATGTCGGGCATCATCGCGCTGACGCGCGATCTTCAAGCGGTGGGTGAAAGCCTGGATATCTTTTCATCGCGCAGCGAAAGCGGCGGCCACCGGGGCTCGATCGTCGCCGTCGCCGAGGGCAAAGCGGATGTCGCCGCGATCGACTGCGAAAGCTGGGCGCTGGCGCAGCGTTTCGAGCCGGCGGCGCGCAAGGTCGTGATCGTCGGCTGGACGGCAAGGCGCAAAGGCCTGCCCTATATCACTGCCCGGACAACACCTGGAAAGACCCTCAGCGCCATGCGCGAAGCCCTTGCCGGCTTAGCCGAGCAGCCTCGCATCCAGCTTGTAGGTTGAAAGCTGCTGATTGCCGGTTTCGGTGATCAGGATCTGCTCCTCGATCTTTACGCCCTCGCGGCCGCCGAGCCTGCCGATATAGCTTTCCACGCGGTCCAGTCGCTGGCATGCGGCAGCGTCGGGTATTCGTCGGCCAGGCCGACGCCGTGATAGAGCACGCCGTAGCGGGTCGGGAAGCAATCGCCCGGCGGCACGGCGGAGCGTTCGACTAGATCGCGAAAAGATACGCCCGGCTGCATCAGCTCGGTGTTGTGGGCGATCTGGTCGGCGGCGATGCGGAACAGGTCGCGCTGCTCGTTCGATGGTTTTTTGTCGCCGCACAGCCAGGTGCGCGACAGGTCGGCGCAAAAACCGTAAGGGCCGATCAGGTCGGTGTCGAAAGCGACAAGGTCGCCATTCTCGATGACGCGCGAGGAGCATTCCTGGAACCAGGGGTTGGTGCGCGGACCCGACGCCAGCAGCCGCGTCTCGATCCATTCGCCACCGCGCGCGATGTTGCCACGATGCAGTTCAGCCCACAATTCGTTCTCGGAAATGCCCGGCTTGAGCGCTGCTTCCATCTCGCCCATCGCCGCCTCGCAGGCGACGATCGAACGACGCATGGCCAGGATTTCGTCGGTCGACTTGATCAGCCGCGCGTTCTCCATGACGGCTTCGCCATTGCCGATGGAGACACCAAGGCGGGCGAGTTCCTCGACGCCTTCCGGGTTGACGTGGTCAACGGCGATGCGGCTGTTGCCGCCGCCATGCTCGGCGACCAGATCGGCAATGCCGGCGGCCCAGCGGCGAACCTTCTGCTCGGTAAGCTCGCCGCCGTAAAGATACATCCACGAAATCGCCGGCCGCACCTCGTCGACGACGCCGGAATGGTCGGACAGATGCTCGCAGGAGAAATAGTCGAACAGCACCACCGGGCCTTCCGCTGCAACGAAGCAGTGCCGGGTCGGATTGTGCGCGACCCAGAGCTGCATATTCGTCGAGTCGGTGGCGTAGCGGATGTTGACCGGGTCGTAGAGCAGGGCGCCGGCATAGCCGCGGCGCTTCAGCTCGGCGCGGATGCGCTGCAGCCGGTATTTCCGCATCGCCGGCAGATCGGGCGCGGCAATGCCTGCCGCGGCCCACTCGGCTTGCGCCTGCTCGCCATAGCCCAGAACATGCTGGTTGAGCGAGGCGGCCTTCTCACGGGAAGCCTCGCGCAACGCCTCGATCGAGCCGGGCTCGAACGGCATGATCTTGCGGTGGCGGCCGAAGCTTCCCTTTGGCGCCGCGCTGTCCATGGCCGAGCCTTAGCTCCGCATCTTCTCGCCACTCGGGTCGAACGGCGCCTCGACATTGATGCGGGCCGGACGGCGATGGCCGAGAATCTCGATCTCGAACAGGCCAGCGCTTTCGTCCTCGGCGAGAGCCGCCGGCACATAGCCTTGCGCCATCGACTTCTGGACGTAATGCGCATAGCCGCCCGACGTCACCCAGCCGACCACACGCCACTCGCCGTCGACGATGCCGCGCACGGCGGACGCGCCTTCGGCGGCCTTGGAGCCACGCACTTCCTTGCCCGCCGTATCGAAGCGCGGTGCGCCATAGCCGTGCGGCTTTTCCACCGTGCCATAATCCTTGCTGACCTTGGCCCAGATCGGCTCGTCGCCCATCACGTCGGCATCGGTCGCATCGACGATGAACGAGACGCGGCGCAACTTCGGGCCGTCGGCCTGTTCCTTGGCGGATGCTTCGCGGCCGATGAAATCGTTCTTCTCCAGCTTGATGAAGCGGTCCATCGAACCTTCGAACGGGCCGTAGATCGGGCGCAGTTCGCGGAACCAGGTCGGGAAGTTCTTCTCGAGACGCATCGACAGCAGCGCGCGCATGCCGAAATCGACGATGCCGAACTCCGCGCCCGCATCCTTGATCGCCTTGTAGACCAGGCGTTCATAGGCCGGAGCCATCCAGATCTCGTAGCCGAGGTCGCCGGTATAGGTGATGCGGTTGACCAGGCACGGCGCGCCACCGACAGCCATCTCGCGGAAATCCATGAAGCGGAAGGCCTTGGTCGAGACGTCCGTATCCACGAGCTTTTGCAGCAAATCCCGCGCGTTCGGACCGGCGATCGACAGACCGACCAGCGTCTGGTCGAAGCGGTGGATGCGCACCGAACCGTCCTTCGGCAGGTGCTTCTCGAACCAGCGCATATGGTATTTCTGCGCGGCCGACGAGCCCCAGATCATGAAGCGGTCCTCGCCCGCCTTGGCGATGGTGAAGTCACCGATCAGCTTGCCGAACTCGTTGACCATCGGGGT